>JALXCH010000072.1 GCA_026991005.1 Calditrichia bacterium
ATCGATTCCCCGGTGGCTTCCTATAAAATGATGAAACGGGGTGTGAAGTTAATTTTTGTGCATTTCCATAGCGTTCCTGCCACCTCCACCGCCTCGCAGGAAAACTCCAGGCGCATTGTGCGCATCCTGACCCGCTACCAGTATGTCAGCAAACTGTACCTGATTCCCATATTGGATTTGCAAAAGGAAATTATGGCCCATGCACCAACCAAACTGCGAGTGTTGCTGTATCGCCGGGTAATGTTCCGCCTGGCACAAATGGTGGCCGAGCGGGAAAAAGCGGTGGCACTGGTGACCGGCGAAAGTGTGGGACAGGTGGCTTCTCAAACCCTAAGTAACATTCGAGTCATCAACGATGCGGTAACCCTACCGGTGCTGCGTCCGTTAGCCGGGGAGGATAAAAAGGATATCATCGATCTGGCTAAGGAAATTGGTACATTTGAGATTTCCACCGAGCCGTTCGAGGATTGCTGCTCCCTGTTTATCCCGAAACACCCCGAAACCAAAGGGGATGTGCAGGTAGTTCAGGAAGTGGAGAAAAAGCTGGCGCTGGAGCCTCTATATCCGGTGGCTTTCCAGAATGCTGAGGTGGTCAAATTCAAATATCCGGAAAGTTCTTGATGCTCTCTCCAATGTCCAATGGTTGAGTTTTTACCGGGAAGTGTGAGAAACTCCCGGCATTCGGAAAATGACAGGCCTGTTGGGTGGATTTGAATACCTGGTTCATCTTGTAAATAGTTCTTCTGGGTACACTCGGTGAGGAAGCTTAGTTTAATTCCTTACCCGGAAGAAATATGGAATAGACTCAATAAAAAAGAAGGATGTTGCCGGACACATCTTAATGAGGAGGCACTACGAATGCGGGAAAAAGACCCGCAAAATCGAAGGTACCGGCAACATCCTTCTTAAAAGTTTACACCCCGTAACGAAAAGAGTTCCCGCCGGTAATCCGGAAATGTGATTGTGAACAAAAAGGCAGGTAAAAATCTGGAAATTCACTTCACGGTAACCGGACGAAATAGACGGTTACTGGTAAATATCGTCCTTTTCAAACTGTTCGCAACTGTCGTCCAGATTCACTTCCACATTACGTAACTGACATTTGTAGTAGAAGTTTTCTACTTCACCTTTATTGTCACTCATGTGAATAAACGAGAGGCGATATTTGCAAAACTGACAGGTACGGGGAATGGATTCGTGCTGATGCGTGCGCGTGGTGGAAAGGGTGAACCGATAGAAGAACCGCGAGATGCTTTCCACATAAAACGATATTTGCTGAAGAATCATCTTAATCTTAAATAAAATGATGATCTGGAAAATGAACAGCCCGATAACGGCAATGATGAGCGATCCGACTGTGATGGGATCGGTTAATATGGTGTTCATATTCTCCTCCGCGTTTCCCTACGTTTATATACCCCGGAATTCCCTTTCCGGTTCTGTTTCATTCTCATTTACATATTCGTCCGTTTTCAAAAATAATTAATTGAAATCTCAATTCAAATAGGGAGTGAAAAATTTCCTGGAGATTTCCTGGGGCAAATTCGGTGGTTGTTTGTTTTCGTGGGGTGGTGTGTGTAAATTTCCCTCCGGTTAGCGAGGAAGCAGAATAGGCGCCAGGTACGGAACAAAAACGGCAGTGAGCTTCCGTACCGCGCAAAGGAATGCTTCTACCGGATGAGTTTCCTTTTTCTTTACGGAAAGAAATTAATTCTGCTGAGGTACTGTCCGAGGCAAGAGACGTCCCGAACGGAGTTTGGAAAAGGAGAGAGATTTGAAAACCGATTGTTTTTCTGATTAACCATTTTTCAATATGCTTTAACATCGCAATTCAGGAAAGGAATGTTCATGGAGATTGGAATTATTGGGTTACCTTTTTCCGGAAAGACCACGCTGTTTTCTACCTTAACCGGTCTGGATAGCAGCACGGCCCAGCATACGGGGAAAATAGAGGTGCATCGGGGAATCGTGAAGGTGCCCGATGAGCGGTTAGATCGGCTTACGGAAATTTTCCGTCCCAAAAAGCAGGTGAATGCCACCATCGAGTACATCGAGGTGGGAGGTGTAGATCAGGAAGCAGCCCACGGAAAGGGGTTTGATCCTCAGTTCCTGGCTGTGCTAAAGAATACCGATGCGCTTTGCCATGTGGTGCGGGCTTTCCGTAACGATGCCGTGCCTCATCCCGAAGGCTCGATTGATGTGGTGCGCGATGTGCAGATTGTGGAAGCGGAGTTCATCCTTTCGGATCTGGCAATTGTGGAGAACCGCATTACCCGGCTGGAGAAGCAGATCCAGCGTGCGAAAAATGAAGAGGATATCAAAGAACTGGAATTGATGAAACGTTTCCGGGAGCAACTGGAAGCCGAAAAGCCGCTTCGGGAACTGGAGATGAGCGAGGAAGAGCAGCGCAAGGTGCGCGGCTACCAGTTCCTTTCGGCCAAACCGTTGATTATTGCGGTCAATTATGGGGAAGAAGACATCGTGCGGGAGGAAGAAATCCTGAAACCTCTCCGGGATTTTACGACGCATCCGAATGTGGTGGTCACCGGTTTTTCGGCGAAGGTAGAGCTGGAAATTTCGCAGCTGGATGAAGAAGATCGGGAAATCTTTCTGCAGGAGATGAACATCACCGAGCCAGCCCTGCACAAACTCATTCGTAAATCCTATGAACTACTGGGACTAATCTCCTTCTTCACCGTGGGTGAGGATGAGTGCCGTGCCTGGACTATTCGCCAGAATACCACGGCACAAAAAGCCGCGGGTGTGATTCATTCCGACCTGGAACGCGGGTTCATCCGTGCCGAGGTGGTTAACTACCGGGATTTTATCCAGTACGGGAGCCTGGCAAAATGCCGGGAAAAAGGCATCCTGCGGCTGGAAGGCAAGGACTACATCGTGCAGGATGGGGATATCATAACTGTGCGGTTTAATGTGTAATTCAAAAGGCGGGTTTTACGTTTTTCCGGGAATATCTGAATTTTGCCGGAAGCGAGGTTCCCGCGGGTAGAGCAAGGAACGAATATCAAAAAAATCTAAATGGTGCGGGGAAAACTGAATAACCTGCTTCATCATCTCTTCCCAATTAACCAGTTGATGCCGGTTTGCCTGATAATGAGGATTCCGATTCATTAAATCCACCGAGTTAGCCACTACCCAGAAATCGTTAATTATTTTTGCGGAATGAAAAGAAAGAGCAGCGTACTTGTAACTATTTTGCCAATCTTTCTGCCAGAAAAGAAAATACGCCAGTGTATAAGAACCGATAGGGATGAACCAGTACTTATTCTGCTGGTTCCACAGGATTAGTGCTTGATTAATTGCCTCCACCGCTTTTTCTCCCTTGCCAAGATAGAAACTCAGCATCGCTTCGATATAAAGCAAAGGAGGATCGTTCTCTCCTACCTCCAAATTTTCCCGGGCTAAATCGATAAACTGCTTCGTGAGGGAATATTCCTTCAGAATAAGGGCACTGAGGGCTTTAAAGGTGTAAATGTAGAGTTTTTCGAGGCGGTATTTATGGGAAATATTTTGAATAAATTCGTCCGGTTCTTCCACCACTTTGCGAAATTGGCCGGAAATAATCCAGGTAATTTGCTGGCGAATGTAAAAATAGAGTTTCCGGGCTGTGGGAATTTTGTAAATATTATCCACAAGAGAGAATGTTTGAAGTACGTGATGAATACGCACCACATCTACTAACCCCAGGTAAAAATTCAGTAAGTCCATAGAAATCTGCAGCACACGGGAGTATTTCTTCAGTACCAGGTAATAATGCAGCAGCCGATCGCGCGAGGGCAAATCGGATTGCAATTCCCAGTAAGGTAAAATATCTTCCAGCAGCTGGAGCTGGCGTTCTTCCGGTATCTGGAAAAAAATTCGGCGGAATAGCCCGGTACTTCGAAATCCCAGATAGAGATTTCCCGTCACACCGTAATCCTGAAAAAGGATTTGTTTTTGCGCCAACTCCAGAACAATCTGCCCCTCTTTGTGGAATTTCTCTTCCAGCAACCAGTTCACGAATCCCACGGGATTAAAAAAGCCGGAAATAACCAGATATTCCAGAAACTGTTGCTCTTTATCGCTCAAATCGAATTCTGCAGAAATTGTATTGCCAGCTTCTACATCAAATTCTCCATAGGGAGGGAATGTATCGTCGTAATTGAAGGGAAGATCGGCATCCTGTAACGGACAATTAGCCGAAGTTCCTGTATGGGAAGACGGGGCTTCCAGGTGTAAGGTATGGTGTTCGGGCAATTTTTCCAAAAAAGATGAAGATTCTTTCTCATTCAAAGTAATGAGCCAGTGGATGGGCTCGTTCTTCAAAAGATCAAACATAATCTGAAAAAAATGTGGAAACAGTTTGTACAGGTTGCTCGCATTGGAAATGTGCAGCAGGACCGGTTTATGGGCTCCCATTATGTGAATGATTTTCTGAAAAAGCACCAGGGCATTGTAAAATTTAATATGAATGGGAATTTCCGCCGTTAACCTCTGGATGCTTTCGTATTGTTCAAAGAAATTATCTTTGAGCAAAATATCCAGAAAATGTGTTTCCGGAGAATATTCGTCCAGAAGTTCTCGTAAGGAATCAACCTCTTCCTGGGAGAGTTGTTGAATTGCAGTTTTGAATAATCCGTAAAGTTTGCTGGGAATAATGGGCGAATAGGGAATAATGAGCCGAAAATTGTCCTGAAAAAAGCTATCGTGAAGGTGATAGCGCACATGGTAAATGGTATGGGTGTGTTGATATGGGACGATTGTAATGGAGCTGTGATGCCCTTTATTGCGAAAATGCTGGAGTAGCTTTTCTTTAATCTGGCAATTAACCTCGCGGATTTGCGTGCCCAAAATGAGGAGGGAAACATCGTATGGTTCCCCTGTTTGGGAAGCCTGGCGTTGGCGAAGCACAGTTAGAAGTAAGTCCGAAGTGTAAAAGCGATCTTCCGGTTGTTTCTGGAGGAGCAGGTTAAGGATGTGAGCAATCTCCAGAGAAATATCCGGTACCACTGTACGGATGGATGGAGCTTCTTCGTAAAGGTGAGCATTAATGGTATCGTAGATGTTTTTACGGTAAAATGGATTTTTCCCGGTAATCAGTTCGTACCAGATGATTCCCAGAGAATACATGTCGCAGAAGGGATCGATTTTGCTTCCGGTGGCTTGTTCCGGTGCGATGTAGGATGTGGTTCCAATAAAATCCCCGGTGCGGGTAATGCTTACCGTAGCACTCAGATCTTTTACGACACCCATGTCGGTAATTTTTACGACGAATCCGTCTTCGCTTAACCGATTGAAAATTTCATCCTCTGCCAGCTCCAGAGAAATATCCGGATGTTTCAGAAGAATGTTGGAAGGTTTCAGATCGCGGTGTACCAGGTCGTGGTGGTGCAAATCCGATAGGCCAGCTGTTATCTGAATAATGATGTTTTGAATAATGTCTTCTTTTCGGGAATAAGGAAAGTGACTGGTGATTTTAATGAAATCTGCCAGGGAAATGCCGGGGACGTATTCCATTTCGAAAGCTACAAAGGTGGGTTGAATCCAGTACTGCAGCATGCGGACGATGTGAGGGGATTTTACCTTATCCAATGCCCGAATCTCCCGTTTAAACCGTTTGAGGGGGACATTGTCCAGGGATTGGGTGACTTCAATCAGCTTAATCACGGTGTATTGATTGAGCCTGGGGTTTAGTACCCGATAAACCAGTCCGTATTGACCTGCACCCAGGAGTTTACGTGAGGAATAATGGGATAATTCTTCTGGCCAGAATGTTTTCATGATAGTTTTTTATTTTTTGTAATGAACCAGGCTCGAATCAGGGAAAAGCCATGAACGCCCGGTGTGATTCCGACAGGGCATCTCCGGTTGTCCCACCCACAGATACCCGATCTGACTTTCTGGAATATTTAAAAGACCCAGGGATTGAGTGAATCAAAACGATTCAATAGCATATTATTAACATATGAACCCAAACTGCCCCAAACACTGTAAAAAATGAAACAGAGAGGCACCAAAACGGAATAGGGAAAGGTTTTGTTCTTTTCCCCGGAAGTGTCCCATTGGCAATAACAGAAATCTCTCCCCCTCGTTAAAATTAACCATATTTGCAGAGTTCTTCTTTTTTATTTGTACAGGATGTGCTTACCCACCCGGTTGACAGTCCCGGTACGTATCGCGATGCCGCGGATCGATGAGGGGAAGTGCCTCGATATTTTTTCGATCGGTATCGTAAGTAAAGAGTCGGCAAATTTCCTGGTAGTGGGCATCCATAAAACGTTTCAGAGCAGGGCTGTTGGGGCGTTTGGTATGGAGCTGTTTCAGGCGATCGATTACGGCTTTGGCCAGTAAGCGGGCTTTTTCGGGATCAGGTTCTTCTTCCACAAAATACAGGGTTTCGTAGTAGTAGAATTTTGCTTCTCGTAAAGCCACATGGTCGGCATCGGTGATGAGGGTAACCTGCTGTTGTCGGGATTTCCAGCCCATGGAATATTCGCTTAGCATTCCCTGATTGGCAATGTCCAGGCAGCGATCGTAAAATGGGGTTCCGCCAAACAACTGGTAGGTGTCCATTTCCCCGGCAATCACCATAAAAATATAAAAATCAATCAAATCCAGAAGGGGATCGAAAAGTGTCCGAAACGCATCCATCGCCTGGCCGGGAACGTATTTGAATTCCCAGGCCTGATCGCGAAAATTCTCCCCGCTGGGAGAACTGATGAGAAATTGGGAGCGGTAGAGCTTTTCCGAGCCCCGATTGGTTACCGTTTCCACCAGAAGCTGGAGGTTACATTCCAGTACAATATCCTGATTCTCATCACTCCATTGCCGGGTGTTAATGTAGTTGGTTAACCGTTGCTGCAGGTCAGCCAGGTCTTGTTGATCCCGCGGTTGTAAATGCCCCATGGTCACCTGTACCGAGGCACGAATGGCCTGGGCAGAGAGATGATGTGTAGAGAACCAGAGAGTGAGGAAGAGGAGGAGAATGTATTTCATTTTATTCATGAAAAAAACACCATTTCGTTAGCGGTGGCAATTTAACGGAAACGAAGCGTAAATTCAAGGGAGAAAGCGGGAATCTGTTAAATAAAAAGGGTAAAAGCGGCTGCGCGGGAAAGGCACAAAACGAAACAGCCCGATTCTCCGGGGAGGAAAATCGGGCTGCAGAGTGGTGATGGCTTCACCGGGATCAGGAAGCCAGATCCTCAATGAGGGCGACCAGAAATTTCCAGAAGCGTTCTACCGTAGAGATTTGCACCCGCTCGTCCGGTGAGTGAGCTCCTTCGATGGTAGGCCCAAAGGAGATCATGTCCATACCGGGGAATTTGTCGCCGATAATTCCGCATTCCAGACCGGCATGAATGGCTTTGATTTCCGGCTCTTTACCGAACAGGTTTTTGAACACTTCGATGGAGCGTTTCAGCAGCGGCGAGTCTGGATTGGGTTTCCAGGCGGGGTAACCGCCACCGCTGTGTACCTCTGCTCCGGCCTGATAGCCGCAGGCACGCACCATATCATGGATGTCCGTGAGTTCGGTGCCTACCGAACTGCGTTGGCTGGTCAGGATGCTGACCTTGTTGTCTTTTATTCCCACTACCGCCAGATTGGTGGAGGTTTCCACCAGACCGGGTACGGCATGGCTCATGGCAATAACGCCATGGGGAATCGTGTAGAGCAGGTTCAATAACGTGTTGTGAAGCCGGGAAGTGAACATCTTCTGCGGAACGTTGAAACCGTCTTCTGCCACACTTAAGCTCACATCGGGATCGATGGCACTTAATTCATCGCGGTAAATGGCCTGGTAATCCGCAGCGAATTTCTTCAGGTCTTCCACCCGGCCAGCGGGTAAAAAGACGATGGCGTCTGCTTCGCGAGGAATGGCGTTGTGCTTGCTCCCGCCTTCGATGTAAGCCAGACGTCCACCCACCTGGGGGAGAATCTTCCACAAGAAGCGGTTAAGCAGCTTGATGGCATTTCCCCGGCCTTCGTGGATGTTCAGCCCGGAATGCCCGCCGGAAAGTCCGCCCACCTTTACCTGCACTGCTTTAAATTCCGATGGCACATTTTCGGTCTCCACTGCCAGATACAATTCACAGTCCTGACCACCGGCACAGCCAATGTACAAAGCACCATCTTCCTCAGAATCCATATTCAATAAAAAGCGGCCTTCCAGCATATCCGGAGCAATTTCGGTAGCGCCGGTTAAGCCGGTTTCTTCATCGATGGTAAAAAGGAATTCCAGAGGCCCGTGCTTAATTTCTTTGCTTTCCATCACGGCCAGGGCGGCAGCCAGCCCAATGCCATTGTCCGCACCCAGAGTGGTTCCATCGGCTGTAATCCAATCTCCATCCCGCAGTATTTTAATGGGGTCTTTGCTGAAATCGTGCTGGGTATCTTTGTTCTTTTCGCACACCATATCCAGATGTCCCTGGAGCACCACGCCGGGTTTGTCCTCGTAACCGGGGGTAGCCGGTTTCTTTACCACCACATTACCCACTGCATCCATTTTGTATTCCAGGCCGTTGCGTTTGGCCACTTCAATAACATATTCCC
>JALXCH010000073.1 GCA_026991005.1 Calditrichia bacterium
AACGGAGGAATTTCCAGTTTACGTGTTTTTACCCCCGCAGCTTCAAAAATTTTCAATGCGGCTTTATGGAAATCCTGATCCCGGTGTTTATCCGAAACATAAATTACTTCCTTAATGCCCTTCTGGGCGATTTGTTTGGCGCACTCGTTGCAGGGAAAAAGGGTAGTGTAAATACGGCACCCCTCCAGATTACTGGTGGTGGAGTTTAAGATGGCGTTGGCTTCGGCGTGGACAACGTATGGGTATTTGGTCTCCAACCACTCCCCTTCTCGCTCCCAGCTAAATTGCGATTCATCCACACCTGCAACAAACCCGTTGTAACCGGTACCTACAATGTGGTTCTTTTCGTTCACAATCACTGCTCCCACTTTGCTGCTGGGATCTTTGGAGCGCAGGGAGGTAAAAATCGCAATGCCCATGAAATATTCGTCCCAGCTCAGGTATTTCTTTTCCATAGTCACCTCGGTGTTTTGGTATGTTTCCACATCAAACCCATTCTGTCCTTGATACCACCGCCAGTTGCCTGTAACTTTCTGCTGGTGCGCTGACGGAGATTTGTATGGCTAAAAATATCTATCGATTTAAGGGAAATTTCAAGGGATTTTTATTCATTCTGGCAGTAGGCATGGTGTTTGGGTTGCTATATTACACCCAGGCCCTGGTAAAGGAATTACAGCAACAGAGCCGGGAATTTTTACGGTTTCGCATCAAAATTTTCGAAAAGAACATCAACACCGAGGCCGACCAGGATCTTAGTTTCTTTTTTAACGAAGTGATCCAGCAGGCGGATTATCCCATTATTTACACGGATGCCCGGGGAGAACCAGCCTTCTGGCGTAATATTTCGCTGCCGGATACGTTACCCCGTCCCCTCTCCCCCGATACCCTGCAAATTTTGAAAAAATTGATTCGCGAATTTGATGAGATGAACGAACCCATTCCCATTTCCTACCGGGGTACGGTACTGGGGTATTACCATTACGGGGAACTCCCCATCATTCGCAAGTTGCGCTGGTTGCCGTTCATCGAAATTCTGGTGGTGTCTCTTTTCATTTTGATTGGGTATCTGGGATTTAGCTCCATTAAAAAAAGTGAGGAGCGGCTCATCTGGGTGGGGATGGCGAAGGAAACGGCGCATCAACTGGGAACTCCACTCTCCTCTCTGATTGGCTGGGTGGAGTATTTGAAATCCTCTCCGGAGCGGGTGCTGGCTGTGATTCCCGACATAGAGCGGGACCTGAAACGGCTCCAGAAAATTACCAATCGTTTTTCCCAGATTGGTTCCCGGCCCGATTTTCAGGAGGAATCGCTGCAATCTCTCGTGGATGAGCTGCTGGACTATTTCCAGCGCCGCATTCCCCGGGGGAAACGCTCCATTAAGCTGGAAACTCACATTAATCCCGACCTCCCCTTGCTCCGCCTGAACCGGGATTTGTTTAGCTGGGTGCTGGAGAATTTAATTAAAAATGCCATTGATGCCATCAACGGGAAGGAAGGCACCATCACCATTCGCGCGGACTACCTGAACCAGAACAGTGTGTACATCGATATTTCCGATACGGGTAAGGGGATTCCCGTGCGCGACCGCAAAAATGTGTTTAATCCCGGCTTTAGCACTAAAAAACGGGGTTGGGGATTGGGCCTGAGTCTGGCCAAACGCATTGTAGAGGAGTACCACGGAGGAAGTATTCAGGTTAAAGAAAGCCAGTTGGGGCAGGGAACCACATTTCGGATTGTGCTGAAAATCCGCAGTTAGCCCTCTACCAGGCGGTTAAAAAATGGTTGATCCGGTTTAAATCAATCCCTTCTAACTCAAGCAATTTTCGTTTGATGGCTATCCCGGAGCTGTACCCTCCCAGACTTCCATCGGCATGCACAACCCGATGGCAGGGAATGATGATGGGAATCGGATTTTTGCCGTTGGCGTTGCCCACGGCCCGGCTAAGTTTGGGATTCCCCAGTTCCAGAGCCACTTTCCCATAGCTCCAGAGTTTACCGTAAGGAATGCGCTGCAACGTTTCCCACACTTTTTGCTGAAATGGTGTACCGGAGGGGTTCAAGGGTAAATTAAAATGGGTGCGCTGGCCGGCAAAATATTCTTCCAATTGCCGGGTAACTTTCTGAATAAGCACATAGTTGGGATTTTGACGAGCCGGGGGCAGAGAGAGGGAGTCAGGTGGACCAAATTCAATGCGCAGCAGTGCGTGCTCACCGGTAATTACTACCAGAGGTCCCACCGGGGAGTTTAATGCACTCCAGTAAAAGCTGTCGGGAAGAGTGTGGAACATCGCAAACTTGTGGTTTTTTCCCTGTGGGGAAATTGGTTTGATTTAAGCGCATGGGATTAGAGGTATTCCGGAGCATTCACGGGGTACAGGTTCTGGAACACCTGGCGCAAATTCTTTTCCGCAGCAATCACATCGGTTGCCCGGCTGTTTTTAAGCACATCGCAGATAGCCTGCGGAGTCACGTTTTCGATTTCCGCCACTTCCCGGTAAGTGCCCAGCTCTTTATAACTCCAGTAC
>JALXCH010000074.1 GCA_026991005.1 Calditrichia bacterium
AAATTAACCGCAGCGGGCGCAACGTACGCAACGAAAAATATTTCTGATTTTGATTATTTTTTGGAATTTGTTATTTGAGATTTGTTATTTATAATTTCTTTTTTCATTGCGTCCTTTGCGAATTCTTCGCGTTCTCTGCGGTTAATTTTATTTAACCGCAAAGTGCGCAACGCAGGCGCGAAGGACGTAAAGGTTGTTGTTTTAAATTCAAATGGTGAGATTCTTCACCCCGTCTGCGACGGGGTTCAGAATGACAGAAACACCGCCCCCCCAGTCATTCTGAGCGAAGCGCCAGCGGAGCGAAGAATCTCTGTAAACGTGGTTGATTTTATTTAAACGCAAAGAGCGCAATGTAGACGCAAAGTGCGCAAAGAAAAAACAATCTGATTAAATAAATTATTGTATTAATTGCGCTATCTCTGAACTTGGCCATTTTTTTGAATTTGAGATTGGGATTTGTTATTTAGAATTTCTTTTTTCATTGCGTCCTTTGCGAATTCTTCGCGTTCTCTGCGGTTAATTTTATTTAACCGCAAAGTGCGCAACGAAAAATATCTGGGTATTTATTGATGAAACTCCTGGGGATTTTTTTCTCCTCATTTTATATTTTTTGCACAGCCTCTTTATTTATGGGAATGAATGCCCATACCAAAATTTCCCCGTCCCGGATGGGACGGGGTGAACGGTAGGTTCCGTTGTTATTTTTTAGCATTTCCCCGTTTTTCAATTGTCCCTGCGGGATGAGTGGACATTTTACATTTTACAATTAACATTTTACATTTTTCATTTTTCATTTTACATTTTTCATTGTGTTCGTAATACCGCTTGCAACCACAGCAGTAAAATAGTATCGCATTTTTAAAAAATTTTACAAGCATTTCCACCCGCTTCTTTCTTATATTTATTTTATTGGAAAAACGTTGGCGGAGATTTGTGCCATGCCACACCAGTTAAAGGATAGCGATTACCGTGATTTTGTGGAAACACTGGCCACCCGATTGCAAGGACGCTTGCTAACCGACCGCATGAGCCGATATCTGTACAGCACGGATGCCTCCAGCTACCAGATTGAACCACTGGGGGTAGTTATCCCCCAAAATCCCGACGATGTGGCAACCACCATTCGTCTGGCCTCCCAATTCGGTATCCCCATTATTCCCCGCGGGGGTGGAAGCAGCCTCTCCGGACAGGCAATCGGCAAAGGGATTGTACTGGATTTTACCCAGCATTTCGACCGCATTCTGGAAATAAATACCGCGGAAAAGTGGGTTCGGGTAGAAAGCGGAGTGGTACTGGACCGGTTAAATGCTGCCCTGCGGCCTCATCAATTAATGGTCGGTCCCGACCCTTCTTCCGGCAAAGTGGCAACAATGGGCGGAATGACGGCCAACAACTCCACCGGCGCCCATTCTATCATATATGGAATGATGATTGACCATGTGCAGGAAGTGGAGATCATGCTCGCCGATGGTACCATCGTGCAGCTAAAGCCCCGGTCTGCGGAAGAAGTTGCCAGACTGGCTCAACAGGATTCAGCAGAGGGACGGTTGTATCGGGGCATTCCGGCTCTGGTGAAAAAGTACCAGCGCCATATTCGGGAGAACTATCCCAGAACCTGGCGTAACGTCGCCGGGTACAATCTCCACCGCATCCTGCAACAAATGGACGAAGGAGCCCCCCTGAATCTGGCTCCATTAATCGTGAACAGCGAAGGCACCCTGGCAGCCATTCTCTCTCTGAAAATGAGTGTGGTGGAAAAACCGGCTTTCACCCATCTGGTGCTTTTACATTATTCCACACTTTACGAAGCCCTCCGAAGCGTCCCGGCTATTCTGGAACATCAACCAGCCTCGGTGGAGTTGGTGGATCGCTATTTTATTGAACTGACGCGCCGAAACGCCGAATACAATCGCAAAATGGATTTTATCGACGGAGATCCGGCGGCAGTATTAATTGCCGAATTTGCCGGTAACGAACCCGGATTGTTGCAGAAGCAGGCGGATAGACTGATTCACAATTTGCGCAAGCAGGGATATCGGGGAGCGGTGGTACAGCGCAGCGATGCGGCACAAATTGCCACGGTGTGGGAGGTGCGGAAAGCAGGATTGGGACTTCTGCTCAGCAAGCGCGGCGATGCCAAACCGCTGGCGTTTATCGATGATGCCGCTGTGCCGGTGGAGAATCTGGCGGATTATGCCGAGCAGGTGGTCAAGATTTGCCGGGAGGCAGGAACCGAAGCTGCCTTTTACGCTCACGCCTCCGCAGGATGTTTGCACATCAACCCCATCATTAATCTGAAAACTTCCCGGGGATTAGAGCAATTTCGCACCATATCTCAATCTGTTATCGAGCTGGCTATTCATTACGGCGGTACCAGCACCGGGGAACATGGAGAAGGACTGGCCCGCAGTTACTACAACAAAAAAGTGTACGGCCCGGAACTGTTTCATGCCTTTCGGGAACTGAAAACCCTCTTCGACCCGGACAATCTGTTCAATCCCGGCAAAATTGTGGATTCCAC
>JALXCH010000075.1 GCA_026991005.1 Calditrichia bacterium
GAAGCGCTGCGTAGGTCCGGAGCTGTTCCAGATTGTATGTAATCACCACCACATAAGGTAGCGCCCCGGATTTCAGGACGTGCTGTAAAATTTCCTGTGGGGTTACCCCCTTCTTCACATCGATTTCCAGAATAGCTCTGCCTACTGCCCAGCGCAGCACTTCCTCAAAAGTGGGGATGCGGAAATGGGTTAACCGCCCGTTGGTATCTTTCAAACGTAATTCCTTCAACTCCGCCAGAGTAAAATCCGAAACCCTCCCCTTACCGGTGGTGGTGCGATCCAGAGTTTCGTCGTGCATCATCACCAGATGCCCATCCGCTGTTTTGCGCACATCGCATTCAATCAGGCAGGGAGCATATTCTAACGAATGCTGAAACGTTTCGATGGCATTCTCCGGATATCCGGGCATGGGACCACCGCGATGTGCTCCGACGAGCGGCTTTTTTCCCGGCGCATACTGCAAATACTCCTGTAATTCCTGCACACTGGAAAACTGCACCGTATGGTATTCGGGACCACAACTAATTTGAACGGCCAGGAAAAAGATTAAAATTACAGCAACAATCCAACGAAAATACGGATTATTTTTCCCTGAAAAACGCAACGTTTCCTCCTTTCGCATTTTGAGTAATTACTCTATTTTTACCAATATAAAACCCTCTCCGCAAAATACCCAGTATTGTTTTGCGATTCTCTTCGGGGATAAATTTAATGATTCTAAGAAACCTCCCATCGCACTCCCGCAAATCCGGAGAGCTAATTTCCATTCCTCTTGCTTCGAGGTATTTTTCCGCTGTATTTTCTGCGGTTCTTTTGGAAGAGTTCCCCTGGAACACAAACAAACATGTACTATACTGGAAAGGAAAACCGGATGGAATATTGGCGACATGGCCGAACGGTGGTAGCGCTGGGTGGAATTTTCAATACCGCAGAAAAGGCGCTGGAATTTACCGGTGAATTCGAACTGGACTCCCTGAACTGCCGTACCCGGGAGATGAGATTTGCCGTGGATGAAGAAGGATTGCTACGGCTGGAAATCGGGGAGCAAAGCTACTTCCTCAGTTACACCGCACTACAGGATTTGTGCAAACTGCTTAAAGTGCCCGCCTCGTTCATTAATAAATTCCCTCCCAGCACCTTGATGCTGGAAAATTTAAACCGCAATCCCTACCTTCAGGAAGAGAATATTGCCGTGCGGTTGAACCTCTGGAAGTGGGAAGAGCATCCGGTGATTGCCGGGATCATGTTGCAGGAGATTCCCACCATTCCCATAAAGGACTACCTCCAGATGCAGGTGGATTACGACATGTTTACCCGGAACGGTGTGGAAACGGACTCTATTGTGATTACCGGGGAAGAAGTGGTTGTGTATTTTCTATTAGAGGAAGAAATGTCCGATAGCGGCTTTCTGTTTCGTGCCGGTTATGCGCTGCACTTTTCGCCCACACGCGTGATGGATACGGTGGTGGTGCCCTTTTATCGCATGCAGGTAACCGCCCCCACCGGGGAACCATTTGATTTCGATTTCGAATCCGGGAAGAAAATCCGGGTAGCCCGGCGGAAGAAGAAAGATTTTCTGGAATTAACCAACCGTTTTGCCACCAGCTACAACGGCGAAGATCTGGGTATCGATTTCAATAACACCTTACGCAAGGGACAGATGTGCCGGGAAATCTCCAGCCTGCGCTTTGGTCTGGTTAAAACCTTAAAATCCCGTGCCACCTCTATTTTTAATTACCACGGAATGCGTGCCGAACCGGGTCTGGTAACGGAGGAGATCATTCCCGAATATCGGCAATTTCTTTCTGCCAATCGGGAACGGCTTAAACAGATGGAAAATTACGAGGTCAACCGTTTACCGGTGGATTTCTACCTACCGCTTTATTTCAATCGAATCTTCACCTTTCCACCTACGGCGGAGAATCCCTATTTCCTTCTGAAATCCCGGAAAACCACCGGCGCCCTGCTGGAGAAGCTGTTAGAGGAGGTGGGAGAGTAAAATAGAAGTCGGATTGGTGTAGAAATAGCGCAAATTTTTAAAAAAATATCAGATTGCATTTTGATTTTTTATCGGAGAATATTTTTTGAGGGGATTTCTCTACCGTACATTCTACAATAGAGGAAATTTCAGAGGGGTGGGGCTCCGAAATAATCTCGAATATTCCTTTTACAATAGAACTGCTCAGGATAGCAAGTTCTTGCCTTGAGAGGGTGAGAGCTTTCTTCGCTCCACTGAGTTTTGCTGGTTAATCAAGGAGAACCTCCGAACAGCTCCCCGCGGGCAACCTTACAGAGAGTACTTGAGTATAACAGAAGCCTCACTGCTGTCATTGCGAGGCGCGTAGCGCCGAAGCAATCTCTAACACTTCTTTTGTAATAAAACTGCCCGTGATAGCAAGTTCTTGCCTTTTGGAGACAGGGGATTGCTTCGCTACACTGTGTTTCGTTCTCTCACAGGGCTCTATGAGCGACTACGAGTAACTGCGAGCGGACGAGTGAAAGGGTAGCGATGTTCCGCTTCCAAATTCTGGAATATCCATCTTTGCAAAATATATAGCCAAAATAGTGATATAAAAGTAACTCCAATCCATATACAGAATATTCGAAAAAATTGAATTACTTTTTATTTAAATCAAGCACAGCCTTAACTTCATTGACTAATTCTTTGTCTAAATCTACTCCAGCTTCTTTTGCTGATTCCAGATAATTTTGTAAGGCAAAATCCAGCAACTGTGGAAAAGCATCGGGTAATTTTCTGGCAAATGGTAGTAAAATTTGTAATGCTTCTTTAAACGAAGTGTGAGCATCCCTGGCTTTCCCCAATTTAAGCAATATCTTTCCTTGAACTATCAGAGTGCGTGCTAACTCAGAATTAAAAGCCTGGGAATTTTGAGAGGCCAATTTTCTGTAAATTTCCACCGCTTCCTGAGCATATTGTAAGGAATCCTTGCGACGTCCCACTGTACTGAGGTAACTTGCTAAATTATTCAGGCTTAATGCCAGGTATGGAAGAAAACCGCTGGGATTTTTCTCAGACAATTTTCTATAAATATCTACAACTTCTTGCGCAATCTGGATAGATTCCTGGTATCGTCCCAATTCACTAAGACGATTGGTTAAATTATTTAAACTACTGGCAAGGTGAGGTAAAAATAATTCTGGATTTTGAACGGCAAGTTTTCTGCGGATTTCCACCGCTTCCTGAGCAGAAGCCAGCGCCTCTTGCTGTTTCCCCAATTTACTGAGAATAATGGCTAAATTATTCAGATTACTGGCTAATTCAGGTAAAAAAATTTCTGGATTCCGGGAAACTAATTTTCTGTGGATATCCACCGCTTCTTGAGCAAGTGGTAGTGCCTCCTGCAGCTGGCCTAAAATATTTAGAATATTAGCTAAATTATTTAAACTTTTCGCCAGTGCCGAAAGAAAATTCTCCGGATCTTCCCGGACTAATTTCCGGAAAATTTGAGAGGCTTCTTGCGCAGCATCCCTGGCCTCGCCGTATTCTCCAATCTCACTTAAATACAGAGACAAATCTATTAAACTTTTTCCCAAGAATGACCAGAACCCCTCCAGTTTTTTTTCTACTAAACGCCTATAGGATTCTATGCTTATCCGTAAATATTTAATTGCTTCTTTATTCTTTCCTAGTTGATGATAAATAACGCCAATCTCTCTGACAAGAGATGCCAGGCGAGCCAAAGAAGGAGAATGTTCCGATAATTCCGTTTTAAAACTTTTCTCAAATAAAATGGCTCTCTTTCTAAGTTCACTTTCAGAAACTCCAGAAATGGCATCTCTAAAAAGTAAATCTATGTCTTTTGTTTCAGGCAGCAACCATTCATATTCCCTTTCGGGAATATATTCCAGATAAAAAATTCCACTTCGACCAGAAAATAAATCTGCAGCATATCTGGTAAATTGCAGCAAATTACTATTGTTTAACCAGAAAACAATCGGTACCCCCATTTTCGCTAAAGATTCACGCTGAAAATTCAATTGTTGCAAAATTTCTCTGGTCTTTGCCGCTTTCTCAGGAAAGATATCAACATCAGATAACTCAAATCCTTTAATATCAAAAAAAATAACGTAATTATTGGAAACAGCTAATTTAATTTCGGAATAATTTCTTAACTGAGTCTGGAAATCAGAAGTCTGGGGTGTTAGCTCTATTTGAATTACCGACTGACCATTTTGGTAAAGATAATCTTTTAATGAATTCATCCATTTTTCCCGCCATTCCCCTTCGGGGCAGATGACAAAAAATAAAGAAGACCCCCTGGCTAAACAAAGTGCATTTTTCAATAACGAATAATCTTCTGAGTCTAATAAAAAAGTAACATCTTTTTTTTGAAGCTTTTCCACACTAAATATCCTTTAAAAGTGGTTTTACAATAGGATGCACCGCCCACCATACACCACTGCCGTTATATTCCAGTACACTTAAGTTGTGTAATAATTCCCGATAAATTGGTTTATTTTCAATTTCATTAGTCCGGTCCACTTTTTTCAATTCCTGTAATTGCTCATAATTCAGTATTCTTCTGTACGTATTTCTCACCTGTTGGGCCGCATAATCAATATCTGAGTTTTCAACTTTCTCTTTACCATTTTCAATAGCATGTAAAACACTTACTCGAGCCAGGGAAATAAATTCTCTAAACAACCCTCCAGAAAGCTTTGCTAATTGATAAACACTATCTTCATGGAATAATGATAAATTAACCCTCTTTTTCAGGGCATTTTTTAAAGTGTTTATTCCTTCCTGACAGGGAGATTTGTCTTTATTTACAATTTTTATGTTAGGAAGAGTAAATTCACGATGAAAAGAATGTCGTACTTGCTCAAAATCATTGGTAAAATATAAAGGCAGTAGTACCGTATAGACAATACGGCAATGAGGTTCCAACAGAGCATTTGCCCCATGAAGGAACATATTTTTTACCTGTTCAAGGTCAAACATCTTATCTAATCCATCCACAATGATTAAAATACGTTTATTCAGTTTTTCAGAAAGGTCATCTATAAGCTGATTAAGTCTTTCCAATAAATCAGCCATATTTGCCTGCACACGGGTGCGAATAATTTTACGATGCGCGGGATTAGTTTCAATTTCTTTTGAAAAAGAAATAAGTTTTAAATCAATGTTGAAGCTTTTCGTTCTCTTTTTCTGGGGAATTTTTTCCAATTCACTGATAATTTCAAAATACCAATTTTGCAATTGCTCCAATTTTTTATCATTTAATTGAACACCCACCTTTTGCGCCTGTTCAAAAACACTCAATCCCATGATGACCAGCAAATCCGTAAAATCTACGTCACCCAGATTAAGTTGTGATTCCACTTTCATCCGAATCACCAGATGAGAGCTTTCTAACTCTTTTTCCAGATGAGCTAATTCTGTTGTTTTGCCACTCCCCCGGTATCCGGTGAATAAAGTTTTATCGTGAGTAGAATCATCTAAATTTAGTTCGGTAATTAATGGTTGAATACTGGCATGTTTCGGTCGGGGCACATAGAATGCCTCCAATAATTCTCCTTCCAATGGAAGCAAAGGATCCAGCACCCGGTAGGCCTGTTCTAAACTTTGTGCCTGTTGTAATAAAACCATATTTTGCTCCCGCTAATTTTTTTACAAATTAATTCATTTTTGAAGTAAAATAAATCTATTTTTTGTTCCCAGGAATTTCATTTGAATTACAAATATTGTAATTTATTCCGCTACCTTCTGTTCAAATGTAAATCCGAAGTGAAGAAATTACTCCTGAAATTAGCACATAGTTTTGTGCAATTGAAATTTTCTAATTTTAATTAAATAGCACACTCTCCTTTGCAGGATTCTGCAGAAAATTGGAAGCATGGCATTTTCTAGAACAATCGCAGTAAATAACCCAAACTACACTCCATTACCATCTTGAAAAACCACTTTTTTTAAATATCGGATTTTTTTAAATTTGGCAACGGATTTAGCCAAACTGAGAGAAAGGAGAAATCATGAACCGAACACGTTTGAATAGTTTCGGTACCGAAAAAACCATTTCGGTAAAGGACAGGAATTACACCATATATCATCTGCCGGAACTGGAAAAACAGGGGCTGTTGCAACTGGACAAACTTCCTTTTTCCATCCGGGTATTGCTGGAAAATGTGCTGCGGAACGAGGACGGTCGCCTGGTTACCACCGAAGACGTGCAGCGGCTGATTCACTACAATCCTCGTGCAGTGGAAGCACAGGAAATTCCCTACATGCCCGCCCGGGTGGTGTTGCAGGATTTCACCGGAGTGCCTGCGGTGGTGGATCTGGCTGCCATGCGCGATGCCATGAAAGAGCTGGGGGGCGACCCGGCACGCATCAACCCCATTGTACGCTCCGATCTGGTAATTGACCATTCGGTACAGGTGGATCGCTTCGGCACTCCCGATGCATTTGAATACAACGTACAGCGTGAATATGAACGGAATGGCGAACGCTACACCCTGCTGAAATGGGCACAGAAAAGTTTCCACAATTTTAGCGTGGTGCCACCGGATACGGGCATCATTCACCAGGTCAATCTGGAATACCTCGCCCGGGTGGTTATGACCTCTCCGGATTCCCCTCCCGTGGCTTATCCCGACACGGTGGTGGGTACCGATTCCCACACCACTATGATTAATGGCCTGAGCGTCCTGGGCTGGGGCGTGGGCGGCATCGAAGCAGAAGCTGTGATGCTGGGCCAGCCTTACTACATGCTCATGCCGGAAGTCATCGGAGTCAAGCTTACTGGCGAATTACCCAACGGTGCCACCGCGACCGATCTGGTGCTCACCCTCACCGAAATGCTGCGCCAGTACGGGGTGGTGGGCAAATTTGTGGAGTATTTTGGTCCCGGGCTGGATAAACTCAGCCTTCCGGACCGGGCCACCATCGCCAACATGGCACCTGAGTATGGCGCCACCATGGGCTTCTTCCCCATCGACCAGACGGTACTGAACTATTTGCAACTCACTGCCCGTCCCCCTGAAGTAATAGAGCTGGTCGAAGTCTACGCCAAAGAGCAGGGGCTTTTCCGTACCCCAGAAACTCCCGATCCGGAATACAAAGATGTGCTGGAACTGGACATGAGCACTGTGGTTCCGAGCCTGGCCGGGCATAAACGACCGCAGGATCGCATCGTGCTCAGTGCCATGTCCGAAAAATTCCGGGAAACACTGGATAACGTATTCGGCAAAGCGCCTGAAGCCGGCAAACAGGTTTCCTTTTCTTTAAATGGAGAGGAAGTAAGCATTGGCCACGGAGCGGTGGTGATTGCCGCCATTACCAGCTGTACCAACACCTCCAATCCTTCCGTTATGGTGGCGGCGGGACTGGTGGCGAAGAAAGCAACTGAGAAGGGTTTGAAAACCAAACCGTGGGTTAAAACCAGTCTGGCCCCCGGAAGCCGGGTGGTTACTGAGTACCTGAAAGAAGCAGGCCTGATGCCCTATCTGGAAGCCCAACGCTTCCATCTGGTGGGATACGGCTGTACTACCTGCATTGGCAACAGCGGACCCATCCCGGAAGAAGTGGAAAAAGCCGTAAAAGAAAACGACCTGGTGGCAGCAGCGGTATTAAGTGGGAATCGGAATTTCGAAGGGCGCATTCATCCCGCCGTGCGCGCCAACTATCTGGCGTCTCCTCCCCTGGTGGTGGTTTACGCCCTGGCCGGCCGCGTGGATATCGATCTGGAAAAGGAACCCCTGGGAACAGACTCCGAGGGCAATCCGGTGTACTTCCGGGACATCTGGCCCAGCCAGGCAGAAATTGCTGCCGCCATCGAATCTGCCCTGAAACCGGAAATGTTTGCTGCTAAATATGGAGAGGTGTATCAGGGAGATAAACACTGGCAGGCACTGCAGGTTAAAGAAGCAGAACTGTACCAGTGGGACGAAAAATCCACCTACATCAAACAACCGCCTTTCTTCAAGGATATGTCCCTGGAAAAACCCACTCCCGGCGATATTCACAACGCGCGGGTACTGGCATTGTTGGGGGATTCCGTGACCACCGACCATATTTCCCCGGCCGGTGCCATTCCCGTGGACAGTCCTGCGGGGCAATACCTCATTGCCCACGGGATTCAACCCAAAGATTTCAACTCCTTTGGTTCCCGGCGTGGAAATCATGAAGTTATGATGCGCGGGACCTTTGGAAACATTCGCATCAAGAATCTGTTGCTGGAGGGTGTAGAAGGTGGATACACCATTTACTTCCCCACCGGTGAGAAGATGTTCATCTACGATGCGGCCATGAAATACATTCAAGATGGCACCCCGTTAATTGTGCTGGCCGGGAAGGAATACGGTACGGGAAGTTCCCGGGATTGGGCTGCCAAAGGCACGGCCCTGCTGGGAGTAAAAGCCGTTATTGCCGAAAGCTTCGAACGCATCCATCGCAGCAACCTGATTGGTATGGGAGTCCTGCCGCTGCAATTTGCCGAAAACGACGGCTGGCGGCAACTGGGACTCACCGGACGCGAAGTGT
>JALXCH010000076.1 GCA_026991005.1 Calditrichia bacterium
CTAAAAAAACAGGAAATAACGGGATAAGGAGTGTTTATGAAAGTAAAAAATCCGGGTGTACACAACGACCACATGCTGCGCCAGACCCGTAACCACCATGTGCAGTTGAGTTCTATGGCCGATCTGAAGGCGAACATTTTGCTCACCCTGGCATCGGTGGTTACCAGCCTTTCCTTTCGGTTTGTTACCGACCCCCAACTGAAATATCCGGTCATAATTCTAATCACTTTTTCTCTGCTTACCATTGTGCTGGCTATTTACACGGTGATGCCGAAAATCAATTACCCTCTGAAACATGGGGAGCGGGTGGATGTTCACAGTCCCAATTTTAACATTCTCTTTTTCGGGAATTTTGTACACTTGAATTATGATGAGTATGAAAAGGAGATGGAGGCGATACTGAACGATCCTTCTAAAAATTACGAAGCACAAATTCGGGAAATTTACACTCTGGGGAAATTTTTAGCGGTAAAGAAATACCGATACGTGCGCTGGGCATACATGGCATTTATTACCGGTTTGCTGCTTTCCGGGGTAGCATTGCTGGGTTTGGGTCTTTTTTCCTGAATCGGAAAGAAGTAGGGGCGAATGAGAAAAAGAGGTGTTCTGCTAAAAACAAAAGACGGCACGTGAAGGTGCCGTCTTTCAATCTGTGGGAAAAGGTGTTACTTCGTTATTCAATGAAAAATATTTTCAAACTTGCGCACACCCTCGTTTACGATGGTTGTGTTATAAAACCACTACGTCCTGCGCCTGAAGTCCTTTGCTTCCTTCGCCAATAGTGAATTCCACTTCCTGTCCCTCTTCCAGGCTGCGAAAACCGCCATTTTCCCGGATGGAACTATAGTGCACAAACACATCCTCGCCATCAGTACGCGAGATAAAACCATAACCTTTGCTGTCGTTAAACCACTTGACGACACCACTTACTCGATTAGACATATTACGTCTCCTAACATTAAAATAAAATTAAACCAGTTAACTCTTTCAAGAATTACCGAACTGACAGGAACTGTAAGGGCGGGAATTTCTTAAAAGCGCACCAAGTATAACACCTTTTTCCCCCGCATCCAAGTGAAATAAATTTCTAATTTTAATCCGCGTGATCTTTATTAAAATGAACATTTTTCCCGATTTTTCTGTTTAGATTAAGAATTCATTTATGACGTTAGATTTAATTATTCTGAATTTTTCTTTTTTACTGATAGAAATGTATATTATTGTAAATAATGTTATATTATTAACCTAATTTTAGGTAAACGGGCATACTTCTCCCACTATATACAATTCTTAATTTTCATCATTATCAAGAGTAGGCTTGCAAAAATGCCAAAGCCCATTTGTTCCCGCGAAATATCCTTAAAAACATCTTACGACTTCGCTCAAAATAAAACGCACCCATGTACATCAAATTCTGTAATACTGTTCTTAGCCTCAAACGAATACCTCGTCTGCCAGGTGCCTTACCACTCTTTAAGATTCGCTGACCCAATATCCGCAATAAATTAAATCCTATCATTCCCATTAACATTATCAACTCATTCGCATAAAATTTTCCCGAAGGCAACCTCTCCATATCTAAATCACTCTTAAATTCACTATGATACTGCTCACTGGTTCCATGTACATGATACAATCTCTCCACCTCCTCGGCACTCACATCCAATTTAAACCAGTAGGTTTCCACTGAAATCAAGGGTTCCAGATAATATTGACCATATTTATCAATACTCTCTTCTATGGCAACAATCGCAATCTTTAATCGTCGTTTACCATCAGCACTATCCTCATCCTCCACTTCTCGATATACCGTAGCATAATATTTTGTTAAACCTTCGCGAATTTTAACTACCTTCTCTGCCTTTTCCCTGGCAATTTTCAACCAATCCTTTTTGCTCTCACGTCTTAAATTCCGCTTTATGATGTAATAAACCCGCTCCATCGAATCAAAACTCTTTACATTTTCCAGATCATCATTACCCGAATCAATTACGACCAGTATAGGATGAGCACTCAGAGATAACGCCATCGCTATGGTCTCCTGGAAATGCTCTAAACTCCCTTCGCAGTTAGAATGGGCACTCCCCTCTCGTAATTCATTATTCAGCATATACCCACTGCGACCAATATTACTCCTCATGGGGGAATATCCCTCAAACTTCTTATAAGTCAATGATACCCCTTCCTTTTGAGTGTCTGAATTATCCATCGGGGTAACATCAAAATCAATCCGCAAAAATTTTTTACCCCCTATTTCATCTGTCTCATCTTCCATGATTTTGCTTAATAATCTCTGGTTAAAGCTGCGTAAAACAGATTTAACCTCTTTAGGCATCTGTTCAATCCTTTGACGTAAACTCACTGCCGAAGGAACCTTTTCTAAACCTAATGCTGACTTGAAATATGGATCATCTCGATATTCTTCTACTGCTTCAAAGTACGGCTTGCCTATGGCGATTAAACCTATCATGGTCTTGATAATATCAAAGTCCGAAATAAAACCGCTTCCTT
>JALXCH010000077.1 GCA_026991005.1 Calditrichia bacterium
AGATCGAATGTGCCGTCTCCGGTGGTAGTCGCAGCCGAATCTTTCTGAAACTCAACCCGAATGGCTAATACATGAATGGTATCGGTAGGTACGACCTGACTGAATAGGGAAGAAAAGGCGAGAACAAGCACTGCAAAATTAAAAAATAAAAAAAAAGACCTTTTCATTATCACATTCCATTTCTGCCGTTTTCATATAAAAATCCCCGGATAATTGCAGGGCATTTATCCGGGGAATGGGGATTGTTATGTCTAAAAATCGATGAGCAAGGAGAATCGCATGGTATCCGAAAGTGGATGGTCGTCCACAGTGGCATAGATGTAGCTAAAGTCGAACCCAAAAATTGAGTAGCGTAAACCGCCACCAAAGGTCCAGAACTTACGCCCACCGGCAGTGGGATCTTCGTAGAAGAAACCGGCGCGCAGAGCAATTAAATGGGTGTACCAGTATTCCAGACCGAAAGAATGGGTAAATCTCTTCATGATATATTTAAAATCGCCACCCGTCCAGGCCGAGTAGAACATGGCTTTGAACACATTATCGGCACCCGTGCTATCCCGATGCACCAGCAGCCGGTTCACATCGTATACAAAAGTCAGGGTGTTAAACTGGGATTTGATGATATGATATGCCAGACCCGCTCGCAAATTGGTGGGCAGGGGATCGGCCTGTTTGTAATCCACATAAGTTACTTTCGGACCGATGTTGCTCAAATTCAATCCCAGGCTCAAATTTTTCAGAAATCCGGGATAATACAGCACACCAAAATCCACGGCAAAGGAAGAAGCGATACCTTTCCCCTTCTCTGCCCCAACCTGCACATCGATAGGCGAAAGGCTGGAATAGATGTACTTCAGATTTACACCCAGTCCCAGGTTATCTTTAAGTTTGAGGCCATAGCTTGCCGTAACCGCAGTCTCGAAACTCTGGAAACGCCCCAATTCCTCCGGGCTATCTTCACCCGTCCAGACGCTTTCTCCGTAACTGATGTACTGAATTCCCAGTCCCACCATTCCCACAGAAGGGATGTAATACCGTCCCGCCGCAAAATCGTAGAACATGTCTTTTAAATTGAACTGGGGCAACCAATTCACGTGCATCAGTGTTACTTCCCCCTTCTTATCCACTTCGGGATCCTGGTACTGGAATGCCAGGCCCGCAGGGTTCCAGTACACAGCATTGGCGTCTGTTGGCAAAGCAACGCCAGCTTCCCCCATACCGCCCTGCCGTGCTCCGGGATTAATCATTAAAAAGAGCACGGTGGCTTCTCCCTGGGCATAAACCAGAGAGGCAAAAAAGGGCAT
Organism: Calditrichia bacterium; assembly: GCA_026991005.1. The sequence goes on from JALXCH010000077.1 coordinate 1,305, forward strand.
CATAACCAACAGAACCAGCAGAACAACCATCTTTTTCATTGCTTAAACCTCCATATTAAAATAAAAAAACCGAATGCTTTTTCACCCAGTTTACATTCGGTTTGCAGACTGGGTGCAATATCGTATTTTGTTTAAGGCACTTCCCGCTAAATTTTCCTCCCCTACCCATCTACTGATAAAAAAAACTTCTCTGCCTTAACAAATTTCGATACGCACCCTCAAAATTTTTTTCGATACAATTTAAATTTATTCGACAAATAAATCAAGTCAAATTTTCAGCACCACAAGATAATACCAGAAAGAACCATCGGCTGTTCCCTGGGTCACATCAGAGAGAAAATAATAAAATGGAAGATGGTTCTTCTTTTCCCCCGGCCTCCGGAAATTACTGGAACAGACCTAAAAAGCTGTTGGGTACAATTCCCAGAACTAAAATTCCCACCGCCGCAAAAAGCAGTACCACCCCCACGCCGGAAAGCACCGGCTCGGTTTTCACCTGATCGACCGGTTTACGCATGTACATGGCAACCACAACCCGCAAATAGTAGTACACGGAAAGGAAGGAGTTGAGCACGCCAAAAATTACCAGCCAGACGAAACCGGATTTCATGGCAGCACTGAAGAGGTAGAATTTCCCGATGAATCCCGCAGTGGGCGGGAAACCGGCCAGCGCAAACATGCTGATGCCCATCACCAGTCCCAGCACCGGACTGGAATAGCCCAATCCGTTGAAATACTCAATTTTGGTGCGGCGCTCGCCTTTACCCGCTACTACCTCTGCTACACCAAACGCCGCCAGATTCATAAACAGGTAAGCCATTAGGTAAAATACCACGGTGCCAACGGTTAATTCGTTACTGGCCACAATACCCACCAGCAAATACCCGGCATGGGCAATGCTGGAATAAGCCAGCATTCGCTTAATATCGTCCTGAACCAGCGCCAGAATATTCCCCGTGGTCATGGTAAGTACGGCCAGAATCCAGAGAACATCCGTCCATTGGTAAGAGGCAAAGTATGCCGCCTGGGAAATAACCCGCAAAATGGCAGCAAATCCCGCTGCTTTTGCCCCAATGGCCATGTAGGCAGTAACCGGCATGGGCGAGCCCTGATACACATCCGGCGTCCACATGTGGAAGGGTACCACCGCCACTTTAAATCCAAAACCGATGATGATGAGAGCCAGTCCGATTAACGCTACCGGATT
>JALXCH010000078.1 GCA_026991005.1 Calditrichia bacterium
AAAATAGATATTCCATTTTAAATTTGATTTTTGTAATAACTAATATCAGTAAGAGACAACTTTTTAAAAAAGTTTAATAATAGTAGGCAATAGAATTTATCAGATTTCAATAATTACACTAATTAAAAACAATACAATAACTCATGTATCCTACTTTTGAACTAAAAATTAAATAAAAATAATCTAACTTCGAATTAAATTTAATTTTAAAATAAATTACCTATTTTTTAAGTTCCCCATGATTAAAAACCCTCAATTGCTAAAAAAATGGAACAGAGAATATCTGGCGAAAACTCCACCTGATTTCTTCCAAAATCTGCAAATATTCGAATCGCTTTACAAAGAAGCTCAATATTTAGGCGTGTTACCAACAAAGGACCCATTGGAAGGTATCGATTTTAAGATAAAATTTGCAAGGTCTCTTAATGTTTCAGGAATTGCTAAAAAAACTGGCAAAGGCGCTTGATGCGGCTAATTTTCCCTATATGCTCATCGGTGGGCAGGCAGTTTTGCTTTATGGGGAACCCCGGTTAACTAAAGATGTGGACGTTACCCTAGGCACCGAGCCGAATCGTCTTCCGGAACTGATGAAAGTTGTGCAAAAACTGGGCTGGAATGTGCTGGTGAATAATCCCCAGGATTTTGTCAGGAAAACAATGGTACTACCGGTGATCGACCCGGAAACGACTATTCGGGTGGATTTCATTTTTTCTTTTACTGATTATGAACGTCAAGCAATGCAACGCGCACAGGCGGTGAAAATGGATGATGTACCTGTTTGTTTTGCTTCTGCTGAAGATTTAATCATTCATAAAATTGTTGCAGGACGCGCCAAAGACCTGGAAGATGTTAAAAATATTTTAATTAAAAATCCGGGTATCGACCGAAATTATATTCTTCATTGGCTTAAACAATTTGAAATGTCATTAAATCAACCTTTTACAGATCAATTTAGAAAATTATGGGAAGAAACGCATCCAGACCTGGAAGAATAAAGAGAATAGGAGCTCAATTCCATGCAAACTACCCTCATCTCCGTTATTGGAAAACCCAGAAATGGCCGATATAACAAAGCAAAGTATAATTTAAATGGGAAACTGTACGAAACAGACTTTTTCTTTTTACCCTTACTGGAACGCTATCAACCGCACCAATTTTTTCTGCTGGGTACTAAAGATTCCATATGGGAGGAAGTGGAAAAAGTTCGCCAGGAAAAACCGTTTGAATATCAAAAGACCGTTATCCCATTTGGAGTAAACGATGCGGAAATCTGGCAAATATTCGAAACGATTGTCCGGTTACCCCTGAAAAATACCCATTTAATCATCGATATTACGCACGGATTTCGCGCCATTCCCTTCGCGGTGTTTCTGGCAGCGCTCTATTTTCAATCTGTGCGAGAGGATGTGCATATTGAAGACATTTTGTATGGTAATTGGGAAGCCCGGGACACGGAAACTCAAGTCGCGCCCGTAGTGCATTTACGCTCGTACCTGGACATGCATCAATGGATCCGAGCTGCACGCCGGTTTGTGCAATATGGCGATGGAGATTTAATTTTAGAAAAGCTAACTCAACAACCTTTAAGCGTGGACGGGCAAAGATTATTAGAAGACTTCAAAGATTTTCTGGGAAATTTACAACTTAATTTTGTTACGCAAATTGGAGTTTCCGCTCAAAAATTAGCTAATGATTTCTCGCAACCCATTGCAAAGGAATTGATGAATATCCCACCCTACGCATTATTACATCCCGTAATTGAAAAACGATTGGAAATGTTTCTAAAAAATGAACCGGAATGGCTGCGCCAGTGGCGCATTGCTGATTGGTTCCAGCGCAATCGTCAATATAGCATAGTTCTGGTTGTCCTACGAGAAATGCTAATCACTTTTACCGGTGAGTTGATGGGATTAAAAATATTTTCTTCCTTTAATCGAGAGAAAAAAATTGCCTATTTGCATACTTACATGGTTTATTTTGACCGACCTGAGGAACTTAAAGGGAAATTAACCCCCTTGCAAATAGAAGAAATTCAACCACGATTTAAAAAAATTCGGGAAATATTGGGAAACGAAGTTTTCGACAGTTGGCGAAAACTTATCAATGAAGTGCGGGAAGCGCGTAATCATGTGGGACATGCTTTGATGCGGAAATCCAGGCATGACGATTATATCAAGCCTTCTAAAGAGATTGAACGAATTAAGAATTGGGTTAAAGACAGCTATAATATCCTGAATACTATTCAGAATATACCGGATACAAAACAGAAACAGTTGAAAAAGGAGTTAAAAGAAATTTTAAAAATATCTTCTGGAAAAAAAATCCGCTGCTACATTGTCGTTAACGAGGGAATTCACCCGGTAGTAGAAGATTTGAAAAAGCAATATGGTGATCAAATTCGCTATGAAGTGGTTACCAGAGGAAATGTTGATTTAAATGACGAACGAAAAATTGTTTCACGGGTAAAAGAAATCCTGAAAAAGCACCATGGAGCGGAATTCGTCATCGTCCCCAGCGGACTGCCCTATCTAATTACCATGGTGTATAACACCGTTCTGCAAATTACCAGCAAACACCCGATTTACCTGCAACTGGATAGAGAAAAAGGGCGTTATGTAGAAAAGGTACTAGATCCACGCAAATTGATGTTGTAAAAGGAAACCGTAGTAAAAAAATAAACCCCAACGAGCGCAGCGAGCGCTACGTTTATTCATTATATTTCTTTACAATGAACCAAGCAATCTTGGCAGTTTAATTATTCATAGGCATTTAAAATGACTGAAAATGATATTGCCACTCTTGTCCTTGATGGGGCGTTTCAGGTCCATCGGGAGCTGGGACCCGGATTATTAGAGAGTGCCTATGAAGCATGTTTATTCTATGAACTGAATGAACGAGGACTTTTCGTTGAAAAACAAAAACCCATTCCGGTGGTGTATCGAGATGTTGAATTGGATGTGGGGTATCGAGTGGATCTAATGGTGGAGAATAAAATCATCGTTGAAATTAAAGCGGTTAGTGAATTGACCGATATTCATTTGGCGCAAATCCTGACATATCTTAAGTTAGCTAAATGCCGATTGGGATTGCTCATTAATTTTAACGTAAAAATGTTAAAAGATGGAATAAAAAGAGTGGTAAATAACCTGGAATAAATGAAATAGTTTTTATTTCGCTGCGTACGTTGCGTTCGCTGCGGTTGAAAAAAATAAACCGCAACGAGCGCAGCGAGCGCAAAGAATTTTTTAAGAATACTCAACATAGCGTCCATTGCGCATTCTTTGCGTACTTTGCGGTTAAAAACTCTAACCGCAGAGGGCGCCAAGTGGGCGCAAAGAGCGCAAAGAAATTCTTAAAAAAATAGCGAGCTTTGCGATTAAATAAAATTAACCGAAGAGGTAGAATATGAATGAAAAAAATTACCGCAACATTCTTGTTGCCGTTTCAGGGCTAACTCCCCAAATTATTACCGAAACTCTTTATGGATTAATGATTGAAAGAGGAGTTTCTATTCATAAAATTGTAATCATTACTACTAAAACCGGAGAAGAAAAACTGAATTCTTCTTTTCTAAAACCAAACGGTCCTTATTATCAATTTTTTAAAGAATTTGACATACTTCCTCACAAAATTGAGTTTAAACCTGAATTGATAATGGATGACAAGGAAAATGTTCTGGATGATATACGAACGCTTTCGGAAAATGAATTTATGGCACATACTATATTAAAAACAATCTTTGAATTAACAAAAGTAGAAGAAAATCGAATTTTTGCTTCCATTGCAGGAGGCAGAAAAACAATGAGCGCGTATATGGCTTTGGCTTTACAAATGTTTGGTCGGGAACAGGATAAATTGATGCATGTTTTAATATGGCCCCCGTCATTAGAATTTGACCGTAATTTTTATTTTCCTTCACGTGAACCACGTAATATCCAAACATCGGATGGAAAAATAATAAATTGGAACGAGGTAAGAGTTGATTTAGCTGAAATTCCTTATATCCGAATGCGACCGGTAATTGAAAATTGGTTTGGATCAGAATTAGAAAATTATATTAAACTTATAGAATATTCTGAATTTGCAATTGAAGAGCTAAAAAGATTAATCCTTGTAACCTGGAAACCAAAAGAAAGAAAAATCACAGTTAAATTTGGTGATCGTGAGTTTAATGTAGGGCCATTTCCTCCTAAATTAGCAGCTATTTACCATTTTTTATTTAATTCTAAAGTACCTTTGCAAATACAAATTGAAAATAAAAGGCTTCAAGATATTTATCAAGATCAATTTTCCCAAAAAGTATATGATGATAAATTTGCAGAACCAAAGTGGGCACCAGACACAATACAGCGAGATATTTCGAGTATTAATCATGATTATTTTAAAAAAATTTTACCTGAACCAATAATGAATCTCGTAAAAATTTCTGCCAAAAAATCTGAAGACGGAAGAAATGCTTATTATATTAAATTACCTATGAGAAATCGTTCCATCCAATAAATCATTTCTTTAAAACAATTACTCTTTTCCGGAATTCCCCCTCTTTCTTAAACCGAATTCCCTATCAAATATCACGGTAATTCCCTCTCATTGGAAAGCTAGTTTTAAAATTCTAAATTTCTCCTGTGAATGAAATAAACATAGGAGGAAAAGGTCTTCAATACTCAATTTTACATAACCACTCACTTTCTAACCCGCATGAACCAGCGGGGAATTACCACCGAGATGGTGGAGTTGGCGCTGCAATACGGCCAGAAGATCTGGGCTAAAAACAGCCTTTACTTTTTCATGGGTAAACGCCAGGCTCAGCGCTTCGGGAAATTGGCAGAAAAACTGGAAGGCCTGGTTGTAGTGATTGAATCCCGTACCAGAGTAATGAAAACCGTGTTCCGAAATCGTAAATGGACTAAAAAAATTCGCCACAAAAATTAAAAACAAGGGAGGGCATGATGTTCAAAACTAAAAGAATAACCCAGGAAGAAAATGATGTAATTCTAAAAATGCTGGCAGACAAGTTAAAACAAACTGTGAAAAATGAAAAGGAATATGTGGAATACCTGCGACAGAGATTTCCTAATGCCACGAACGATGAATTAATAAAAAAGGTAACCTGGAAAGCTAAAAATAAAGCGATGGGTATTGGAGCAGTTCTAAGTCTTCCGATAAATTTACCATTCGCACCTCAGCTAGCAATGGTAGAAGCAAAGAAGCTGTTGGACATCAAAATCCAGCTGGTGGTTCGGATTATTTATATCCTCGACCCAACCTTTTTCCGCAACGAGAACGAAGTGCCATGGGAAGTTCTGGTTCCAATTTTTAAAGTTGAAATGCCACGATATTCGGGATTGAAAAAAATACTGGTAATAGCAGGGATGAGGATGAGCAGAAAGGCCGTTCGTAATCTCATACGCAAAGCCTTGCGTAAAGAAATTGTGAAACAGATTAAGTCCATGATAGAACGCCATGTAGGGTTAGAAATATCGGAAGAGAAAATCGCGGGAAAAATCATACCCTTATTAGGAACCGCTATTAGTGTAGGATACAATTATGTCGAAATTGCCCTACTTAAAAAAAGAACTATCAAGTGGCTGGAAGAGTGGTTCGGGGTGAATAAGAAACCTTTCTGGCGATTGCAAAAACTGATGCTGAAATTCAAAAATATCGATTTTAAAAACACTGTTTCGGTAATTCGTGTAGGAATACGATAATAGACGCTCTTTTTACCCCATGCACCGTTCAAGCGCAAATAATTATCAAGGTGTGCCAGAAAATAGAGGAATTTATTCGCACAATGTCTCGGGATAATATAAGAAATTTAACCAAAATCAGGGAAAGGGGGTGATAACGGCAAAGAAAGTTCTTGTTAACAGTAGGTTGTTCACAATAATTAAGTCACCGGGATAATTCCATTTATTTTAAAAATAGGAGGCAAAAATGAAAGACATGTTTAAAATAAACACAGGACAAATCTATTCTTTAATCAATTACGAGGAACTTCACAAGGTAGCCGTAGAAGCCGCTACGAATAAGGAAACTCAAAAGTTAGCAAAGGAAGCCGCTACGAATAAGGAAACTCAAAAGTTAGCAAAGGAGGCCGCTGCGAATGCTCAAAAGTTAGCGATAAAAGTCAATGCAGATATATACTGGCATCAAACTCATGCTGAGGTTGTTGACAAAGAAACGGTGGAACTTGCTCACGAGATTGCCCTAAAAATTGGAAACCAATTCTATTTGAATAAAAATAAGGAGAAAAAAACAAAAGACACTATTCGGAAAAACACCCAACACACACAGAAGCCCCGGCAGCAAAAATCTGAAGGTTCCTCGTTCTGGGAAACAGCTAAAAATATCGCAATTATTGCAGCAGGAGTAGCCGTGGCTGCTGCGGTGGTATTCGTGGTCATCAGCCGGTCCGACGAAATTAAATCCATTGACGTAAGTTTTGTAGGCATGGGAGCCAGTTTCAAATTTGAATAAAACTCATAGAAAGGAGGTGATGAAAAACAAACGATTAGTCTGGATTCAAGTACCGGATAAGCGCGACCACCTGTACGTGGTTCACAATGAGGCTCAACTGAACTCTGTCATCTTGGAGCATCTTGCGCAAAGCTATTACCAGCCGAAACTCGTTTACCGTACGGATACCGACTCCTATCTGCTGCTGGAAAAAGAGCATCGGGATTTCGCACACTCCGGATTTCCCCAGACTCCGGTTACTGTGAGATACCAAAAGAAAAATGGTCTAAAATTCAAAAATTAAACCATCCGGGCAATCCTGGGGCTCCGATTACGAGCTCTTCTGTTACGAAAGTCTCGGGGCGTTATTGGGTTGTTCGGTACACATCAAAAAATAAGGAGGGAGTATCTTCAATCGGGTTAATATTAAAAAAATAACCTGGTCTTTTAGCCGGGATGCCAGCTATCGTCAGTGCCCGCGCAAGTACTATTTCCACTACATCGTGCCACAACTGGAGGAGGGAGTACTGGACGAGGAGTTGCGGCGGAACGTTCTGTTTCTACGGAAGCTAATCAACCGCCACATGCTGGTGGGGCGTATCCTACACACAGAAATTTCGCGCCTGATTGACGAGATGCTGGTGGGTTCTCCCGCTCCGCTGGAGGCAGCCATTCACCGAGCCTGGAAGTACCTGGAGCACTGTTTACAATTCTCCCGGGAGCAACGCTATCTGTTCCAGAGGGACAATCATCCCTATTTCACCGTGCTGTTCGAGGATGTGTACAACATTCGCCTGGAAGACGCTGCGGTGCGGCATCTCTATCGCAAAATCAAAAAAGCGCTCTGGCACTTCTACCGCTCGACTTTGTTCCAGGATTTGCGCCATCTGGCACCCGGAGACCTTCTCTCGAAGGAAAATTTAGTTCAGCTCCCCGCCGGAGCGGCAGAAGTGTGGCTAAAACTGGATTTACTTTACCGCGAAAATCGGCAACGCCTGGTGGTTATCGACTGGAAGCTCTCGGACTTTCAGAGGGAGAAACACCTGCTCCAGCTTAGTGTGTACGGGCATCTCGTCTGCAACCTGTACCACGTTCCGCCAGCGCAGGTACGGTTAATCAACTTCCACCTGAACCGGGGCGAAGATATGGAACTGCCCTACGATTCCGAACTGGATGCCCTCTCCCGGGGCTATCTGGAAAAATCGGTGAAAAAGCTGCAGGATTTCCACTCCCGGGTGGAAAAAGGGCTTACCCTAAACGGAATTCCGGTGCAGTTTCAGAAAGAGCGCTGCCAGTATTGCCCGTTCCGGAAACTTTGTTTCCCGGATTATGAGAAAACCCTGCGGGGTGTAAATAAACTAAATGCGTTAACCTGCAATTAAAGGGAGGGAATTATGTTCGACAAGTTACATTCTATGGAAAGATTAAATGAAGAAATTAAGGCGTTAGAGAAAGCCAATAATTGGCCGGGTATTGTGAATTTGTTAAAGCCGCTGTGCGTGGAAGGGGGCGAATTGTGGAACGACCCGGCAGCCATTAGCAGCCTGGGATTTGCCTACACTCAATTGAAGAAACTCCCGGAAGCGGAAGCACTGTACCGCCGCTGGATCGAGATTGAACCCGACCGTGCCCAACCGTTCTATTCCCTGGGCTACGTCTTCTACCAGCGACAGCAGTGGGAAGAAGCAATCCACTGGTTCGAGCAAGCCCTGCGCCTGCATCCCAACTATCTGGTTTGTTTGTACCGCCTGGCATACGCCTACTACCAGTTCCGCAAAGCGAAAAAGGCCAAAAACGCCCTGATTCGGGCTCGTCAGGTGTACGAGAGCAGTGTGGACGAAAGATTTTTAAAGCGCAACCGCAAAACATACATCCGGGTGCTGTTCCTGTTGGGCAAAGTGTTACTGGCATTAAAAGAATACCAGAAGGCTTATTCCCTATTTTGCAGCGT
>JALXCH010000079.1 GCA_026991005.1 Calditrichia bacterium
GATAAACCCAGAATTGCTTTTTGAAAACCCAGTTTCCGGAAATAATTCCGAACTCCCATCACCAAAGCATCATGAATTAAAGCGATGCGGGAAGTCTGAACTTCCGGCAATTCTTTCATTTTATTGATTTGCTCATGATCGATTATAGCAAAGTCTTCCTCAAAATAATTCAATTCCTCCACAATATCTCCCCTACTGTTCAATGCCATTGAGCCACCGTCAAAAAGCAATTCGGTTTGCGCCCCCACATGATTCACGTAATATAAGGGAATGCCGTAAATCTCGGCATTTCGCTTTGAATTCCCTTTCCTGATTTTTGCCTGATTTTTCTTCTTTAGTTCAAATTTATTATCGGTGAGAAAAAAAGCGAACTTTAACAAATTTCGAATAAATTCAAGTTAATTATTTCACAAATATTATTTTAAAGATGATATTAAATTAAAAATAAATAAAATGTTAGATGGGATTATTTATGGGTATAAATATCCGTTCTACAAAATGAAATTAAATATTTTTGCAAATTAGAGTATAATGGAGCTGGTAATCTGTTGTCCTTCCGCTGGTTACACTTTTCCCTTTAAACTTTCAAAGAAACTATCGATTTGATCCTGGGTAATATCGGTTTTCCGAATTTTATCCTTTGTTTCTTCTTGAAATCGCTTTAATTGTTCTTCCTGCATCTGCTTGCGAATTTCGTATTCGATGGCTTCAATCATGCTTCCTCCCAGGCTGGAATTCTTTCTAAGATTTAAAGACGACTGGAAGAAATTGATAAAGCGTTCATAAATCGCTTCCAGAATCTGATTCACATGATTCAATTGCTGCGTAGTAATATCCTGAAACTGAAAAGCAAAAGTCATATCCGACACGGCATTCGAAATCTCATCCAGTAAATTGAGCTGGGCTTGTTTGTCCCCATTTTGCTCAATTAAATTCCGTAAGGCGGTTAATTTTTCTGTCAATTTATCCAGGGTATCCAGCACCTGAACGGTAGCATTTTCCGTTGCCCGGGTTACATTTTCTATGTTTTCCTGAGCACTGGGAAGTTTACCGGAACTCAGTTTCATAAATGCATTAACTTTTACCATAATGGGAATAATATCCCGGACAAAGTAGAATAGCTCATTTACAATTGGGAGCACTTCTTCACTAATTCGAATCGACTCCTGAAGTTTTTCAATCTTGTTTAAAACAGCATCAAATCCTTTTTCCTCGCTCATGAACAATTTCCTCAGATTTCTCAGTGAGCATTATGTACAAGCGGACTATCCCAACAAGTCCTGAACTTTTTTACGCAACACATCCGGAGTAAAAGGTTTAACCACATAACCATTTACCCCAATCTTAATGGCGGTAATCACATCTTCTTCCATTCCCCGTGTGGTAATCATAAGAATAGGCATACGTTTATATTGCGCCATTCCCCGAACACGGGTCACCAGCTCTTTCCCATCCATTTCCGGCATATTCCAATCGGTAATTAATACATCGAATTGGTCTGCCTGTAACTTTTCCAGCGCTTCTACCCCATTCGCTGCTTCCACCACATTATTCATTCCAAATCGTTTCAGCGAATTTACAATAATACGCCGCATGGTTGGTGAATCTTCTACCACTAAAAATTTCTTGTCCACCATCGAAATACACCCTTATTTTGTTTTGGAACTTAATACACTCACTATATCATACTAATCGAAATTAAATACAAAAACTTAAGAGAGAAGTACATTTAAAAATGTCTATCGAGCTAGATGTTGCGTATTCTCCAATTAAACCGTATTAGTATTTTTGCAATTTATTAGCTAACAAAAATAAATTTTTTGTACTTTTTACAATTTAAAGTTAATTATACCCACTTTCCCCATTTACATCCAGCCATCCATTTCCACCTCTTGCTCGGATTTTATTTAACGCTTCTTCCGCTTTTTGAATGATTACATCCCGTTGCAGGTAATACACCGATGGAATACTCGTAATCACTCCCATGCTCACGGTTATCGAATATTGCCGGTTTACTTCCTCGTCGGGGAATGGTTTTTCTGCAATCACACGACAGATCTTCTGGGCTACAAAATGGGCCTGTGGTTGACCGGTATGGGGTAAAATTAAGGCGTAACGGTCAGAATTCCAGCGCCCGAAAATATCGGATTTGCGCACATTTTCCTTAACCCGGTGGGCAATCTGGCGCAGCAGGCGATCGCCGCTCCTAGGCCCATACACCCGATTAAATAAGGTAAAATCATCCACATCGAACAAAATAAAGGTGATGGGATATTCGTACCGCGCTGCTTTGCTTATCTCGCGGTTTAATGCTTCGTACACGTAGGAGTAGTTGTAAATTCCGGTGACTGAATCCAGAAATGACTTTTCACGAATTTGCTCCCGTAAATATCGAATCTCCTTTTCCAGCTCATGTATCCGATCCCGAGACTGAACAATTTCCTCCAGTAATTGCTCGTAAGGAATGATTTTTTTTCGCAGGAATTCTTCGTTGGACTGCAATACGCGAATGAGCGTTAAATTACTCAGCTCCGGATAACCGAAAATTTCCCCCAATTCAGGGAGTTTTTTCAAATAATCGACGAGATACTGCTGCAGGGTGGCGGGGGCAATGTTAAGAAACTGGTTAAACTGATTCTCGATTTTATGATAATCCACACTTCCGGGAATCCCCAGCAGGAGGTCTGCCAGATGCTGGCTCAAACGTAAAAGATGCCCCATGCGCATCACTGCGTTCTCTTCCCGTTGTAAATCCTGAGGATGGTGATGTAATCGCAGCGCTGCGAGATGTTCTTCGGGAATCCCCCACTCTCCCAAAATAAGAGCAGAAAGCGCGGCGTGATCTGTCTCCACAATTCCCAGTTCTTCCTTAACGCGATAATGAGGATTGCTAAGAAGATGCACCAATCGGGAGTAAATTTCCGGTAAGCTGCGCGACAGATACACCAAAGAAATATCCTGCAAATAAGTGAATAAACAGGCTTCTTCTGGTTGAATCGCCGGTTGATTTCGGGCAATATGGTGGGCAAAAAAAGCCGCCACCAGATTCCGTTTGTGCCATTCGGAATAATTTAAATGGTCGAATTCCCCGGCAGCATCCATTGTGCCCAGATAAAATATTAGCAACACATTCCGGACAACTTTAAGCTCTACTTTCTGCAATAGTTGACGAGCAGGAATTCCTTTGACTGAGACCCGGAAAAAAGAGGATTCCAGAACCGGTACCAATTTTTGCTTAAAGTTCTGGATATAAGCAACCGTTCCGGCACTTAACTCTTGCTTTTTCTTCGGCAAATAGGATACGGTAATTAACTCTTTTATTTGCTCCGGTAAGGGCTCTAGATAAGGGGATTTTTCCCAGATTCCCAATATGCGTTCCGTACGAATCACATTCCGTCTCCACTAAAATTAACAGAGCGCTGCAACATTTTTGGGGAGGATTGGTATGCGGCCCAAAAAACATCCATGTTTGCAGCGCTCCTCATCACCTGCTGTAATTATTACAATTACTGTGCCGGAAAATTTATACGGAAAGACAGTGCTTGCAACGTTTGTAATATCAACTGCTTAGAGGAATAAAATATATCGCGGTCACACTTTCCTCCGCGCTTTTCCTGGTGGAAATTTCGACAGGGAAATTACTCCCGTGTCGAATTTTTCATGCTCTTCGAACCAGAAAAGAGTTAAAAAATAAAAGGCGCGGGTGAAATGCTTCCCCTCTTTATCCTCTTCACCTCTTACCTCACTACTTTAAGTTTTTGCTAATTTTTCCGGGACAAAGGGAGGAATATTTTCAAGAACTCTGTTCCTGGGCTTCGGCCAGTAACTGCCGGGCACTTTGCAGGATACTTTCGCTAATCTGCTGACCTGCCATCAGAGCGGCAATTTCTTCCACCCGCTGATCATCATTTAACAGGATGACCCGCGTAAAAGTGCGGCCGTTTTTCACATATTTTTCCACCCGATAATGAACATCTCCAAACGAAGCAATTTGAGGCAAGTGGGTAATGCAGAGAATCTGGTGCGATTCTGCCAATTTTCCAATACTGCGTCCCACTGCCCGGGCAATGCGTCCGGAGACTCCGGTGTCGATTTCGTCGAAAATCAGTACGGGGATGCGATCCACCTCTGCCAGAATATTTTTTAACGCCAGCATGATGCGGGAAATTTCGCCTCCCGAGGCAATGCGCGCCAGCGGTTTGAAATCTTCCCCCGGATTGGGAGAGATGTAAAATTCCACCTCATCCAATCCTCCTTCCGTACCCGCGATTTTCTTCCCCTCCAACTCGAAAGGACTCTGCTCGTCCTCCGCCCAGCGGAAATTCACCCGGAAGCGAGTTTTCTCCATCCCCAATTGCTTTAACAGATGTTCCACATCCTTCTCCAGCCGTCGGGCCACCTGCTTTCGCTGGCGAGAGAGTTCCAGTGCTTTTTTTAAGTACACCTCCCGGGTACGGTGGTATTCTTTCTGCAATTTCTGGAGTTCAAACTCAAAATTTTCCTTTAATTCCAGCTCGGCTTGTAAATGGTCGCGGAATTGTAAAATCTCCTCAATGGTTGCACCATACTTTTTCTTCAAATTCGCGATGGTCGCCAGACGTTGTTCAATTTCTTCCAGCCGCAGGGGGTTGAATTCCAGGCTGTTGCGAAATTCTTCCACGCTGCGGGAAGCTTCTTCCACCACAATGCGCGCCGAAGCAAACTCCCGATAAATAGCATCCAGTTCCTCCGAAAAACGGCTTAACTCCTGCAAAATATGCTCTGCCTGAGCCATGTATTCCTGAAGGGTAGGAGACACATTCCCGTTTAAAATCTCGGTAAATTCCCCCGTAAGCTGGAAAATCCGCTCGCTGTTGGAAAGCAATTTTCGCTCTTTCTCCAATTCCCCATCTTCGCCAGGTTGCAATTGTGCCGTATCGATTTCGTTGAGCTGAAATTGGTAGAACTCATATTTTTCGGTCAGAGCGCGCTGCCGTTCCTGGAGATTTTGCAGCGCACTACTGGCGTTCTGGAACTGCTCATAAGCGGCAGCGACTTCGTTCAGAAGATTGCGCAATTGTCCGAATTCATCAATAAAATAGCGGTGAGTTTCCCGGTGTAGCAGGGTTTGATGCTCGCTTTGCCCGTGGATATCCACCAGCAGATCACCAATTTCGGCCAGGGTGCCAATGGTAACCGGCACATCGTTTACGAATGCCCGCGTGCTCCCTCTGGGAGAAATTTCGCGGCGCAAGAATAACTCCTCATTATTCTCCAGTCCTTTTTCGACAAGTTTTTGTTGCACTTCGGGTAAATTCCGGATATCGAATATTGCTTCCACGGTGGCTTTCGGTGCTCCGGTACGCACCACCTCGGAATAAACCCGTCCTCCCAGAACCGCCTGAATTGCACCCACGATAATGGATTTACCCGCACCCGTCTCGCCTGTTAAAATATTCAACCCCGGGCGAAATTCCAGATGAAGCTGCTCGGCCAGCGCAAAATTATGGATATGCAGTTCTTTTAACATCATCCCCGTTTTTTATTCTCCACGTTGTTGCAATTTACGAAAGGGATACTCGAAATTTCAAGATAAGTTTCAAGAGGTTAAAGGGACCTGAGGCAAGCGCAGGGTTTACCCTGGAAACAATAATTTAAAGAATACCAATCACAACTAAAAATGAACCTTCCCGGAAATGGAGGAACTTTACAAAACAAGAGGTAACAATACGGAATTTATATGGGAATTGGTAAAGAATGCTCCACCAAAAGAAGGGCTATTAAAGTATATTTTGTCGAAATCGCCTTAATCTATTTGTGAATAACCAAAATCTTCCCGGTTGTTGAATTTCCATTCTCATCGGAAATTAGATACAGGTACACACCGCTACTCACCAGATTTCCACTTTCATTTCGACCATCCCATTTACCCAAACTTCCCAAAATTTCCTCTGAATCCATGGCATCCAGTATTCGTACCAATCGCCCGGCAGGAGTAACAATTTTAATTTGAACATTACCGGTAAGATTATGGAAATAAAAATAATTTTGAGAATTTCCACTTAACACAAATGGTTGAGGTCCTGCTTTCACAAAGGAAAGATTAGTTCGTGGAGTGGTAAATGGGTTAGAACGCATAATTGCCAGTCCCGAAGAGGTACCACAATATACATCTCCCGTGGTGGAATCTACATACACAGAACGAATTTCCTCAGCGGGTAGATTCGTGTGGTAAATTCTATCCCCGAAAAACTCGCTATTTTTTGGGACCAGATGAATCCAGCTTTCCGGATTCCAGGGAGAACCACTTGCTTTTAACAAACTTAATCCCTTGTCCGTTGCAAACCACTTATTATTTTCCGAATCCACAAAAATCGCATGAATGCGAAGCCCAATAGGCTGAAAGTCTTCACGGAAATCGTACAACTTCCCATTCAAATATGCATTTAACCCGGAATTTGTCCCAAACCACACATAACCATCCCTATCGGCTGCTACTGCCCAACACTGATTACTCTTTAAATTCTGAGTTTCCGTATAGCTTACCCATTCACTGGTACCGTCCGATTGAAATAATATTCCCAGAACTCCAGAACGTCCGGTCCCTATCCACAAATTCCGGAAAATATCCATGGTAATTGAAGCAACGGCATTGGATTCAATTGCAATTCCCACCGGGATATCTACCCCCTGCCAGCTGTTTTTCTGAAACGCATTTTCATTAAAATCTGAATATTGATATTGAATAATCGGTTTACGACTTTGAGGATTGAGATTTAGCAGCCAGATTTTATCCCGGGAACGGTCTAATATTAAATCCGTAACTACCACTACGGTATCTTCATTTACCACCGGGGAGATAAAATTTTTCAACGAATCGGGAGGTTCAACTTCTACAGTATCGTCCTGTTGAGCAGACGAAATCCAGAGAGCTCCGGATTTTCGATTGTTGTTGAAATGGTAAAAATGCATCCGGGGATCAATCACAATTAGCCCCCCACCCCAGCTCCCAATCCAGATGTTTCCTGATTTATCTTCCAGAATTGAAGTGGTGGATGCCCCCATCCTCCAGCTTCTACCCAGATACCGAAAATTGTGCCAAATTCCGTTGTTATCCCGGAAGGAAAATCCTCGCGCACGTTCATCTTTATATCCTCCGGTTACCACCCAGAGGTTACCGTTTCTGTCAAAAATCATTTCCCCCAAAGAATTATCAATAGGCCCATTTACTCTAAACCAATCTCCATTCGATAAATTGCGTATTCCTTTTTCTTTTAAAGCAACCAGGATTTCCTCTTGTGAATCTACCACTAAATCATTAATACTGGAATTTGTGATGTGAAATAGCGTTTGAAAGGTTTTGTCAGGATTTAACTTAAAAACGTAATAAGGCGTGGCAACATATAATTGGTTCGATGTTGTAGAAATATGAAGTACGCGCCGGTCATTTAAACCGGATTTGTAAACCTGAAAGAGGGAACCATCATACACCACCAAACCGTTATGGGAACCGATGAAGAGTGTATCGTTACGCAAAGCAAAAGTATGTAATTTATTGTGAGGAAGTCCATCATTTTTGGTGTAAACGTCCCAGCTTTCGGCAGCTTTTAAATTAAATTTAAGATAATTCCCGGGAGCACTAAATAACCCGTTATCACTGGAAACCCACACCCGATGATGAAAATACACAATATCAGAAAAACTGCTAAAATCGTGATTAAAATTGGTAAAAAAATCACGAAATTCGTAGCAGTTCTTTTCGGGATTGAACTGATACACCGCAATCATTTTATTTGAAGCTACCCATAACGTATCTTCCACTGCATATAATCCATATATGGGATTTCCAGCAAGGCTGGACTCCTGTTGAATTTCCTGCGATAAAAGGTCAAAATAAACCAGATGGCCCTCCTGCGTCCCCAGAATCACCTGATTATGAGAAGAGAGAGTCATTCGGGTAAAATTATGAGAAAGAAGTCCCTGCCCACTGTTCCAGAATGAATGCTCGTTGGTTTGAAGGGATTTTATTAATAAACCGCCATTAGTTGCAGCAAAAATTTTCTCTTCTCCCTGGAAGGTAATAATTGCCATATCCCGAATATCGTTCATATTCGTTATTACTTCCCAGGAATAAATAAAAGCATAGTTATTAAAATAAGAGCCCAAAATAAATAGGATGATAAAAATTATCCGTTTCATAGATTCATACCAATTATTTTGTTCTTTTAATTTAGTAGAAAAAATCACTGCCAATATAAACTATTTAAAAGCTTCCCCATATTCTTTAACCTTAATCCGTGAGATTATTTTTCTAACTCTTTAATAACCAAACAACTACGTATAGAAAAAAATCACCAAATTGGTGAAAAAATGTTTTAACCTTTTTAATTTATGCTTATATTCCCATGAAGGC
>JALXCH010000080.1 GCA_026991005.1 Calditrichia bacterium
GTAGTTTGATTGGATTGCTGATTTTTCTCAACTTCATTCCTGTTTTTATTAAGGGAACGATTAGTCCAGTTTTTTTAGCTATCATTCTAACATTATCTGCACTAGTAGCCTGGCGAATGTGGAAAATTTAAAGCACCTGGATGTGGCATTTTTACTGGCCAGTTACAAAACGGCTGCCAAGCAGGAGAAAAAACTTCATCTGGAGCAGGTGCCACTTTCTCTTAAAAATTTGTTAGATGAAATACAATTCCACCGGTTGTTCGAAATTCAGTATCAACAATAACCGGGGGTTAGGAAGATAGAATTTAAGCAAAAAGTTAAGGTGGAGTATCACTATGGCGGTTGTTGAAGACCAGGAACTTTTGCAGATGTTTGTGGAAGAATCCCGGGAGCACCTGGATGGTATTGAGTCCAGTTTTTTAGAGATAGAAGAAATGGGCGAGGATGTGGATGCAGATCTGGTGAATGGTGTATTTCGAGCCATCCATTCGGTGAAAGGAGGTGCCGGATTTTTAGGATTGGAGGTGATTAAGGATCTGGCTCATAGTATGGAAAATGTACTTAACCAGATCCGCAATCGCCGCATTATTCCCACACCGGAATTGGTGAGTGTTTTGCTCTCCTCGCTGGATGTGCTGAAGGACCTCATAGAGAATGTGGAAGAGAGCGGGGAAGTGGATGTCTCGGAGCAGTTGGCCGCGCTGGAAGAAGTGGTTCGGGCACAGCAGAATCCTTCGGAGGAGGGTGAAGATGTAACGGCCAAGGAAGAAAAGAAAGAAGAAAACGAATCTGCTTCTGCTACGGAAAGCAACACCGCAGCGGAGTTAGAAACACAGCCCAATGCCGGAACAGCTACAGAGTCGATACAGGAAAACACAGTTTCCGGGGATTCAGCAGAGCAGATTGAACTAAAACTCCCCCATGGCCACACTATTTTTAAGAGAACTCCTCAAGAATTTCAGCAGGCACGCAAGGGGGGTAAGTTTTTATATGTGGCCTTGTTTAATTGGGAAAAGGATCTGGACAAGAAAGAGCGTTGCCTGGAAAAACAGGTAGCGGATATTAAGATGGTGGGTACGGTGCTGGAGCAAAAAATTGATCTGGAAGCGATACCGGAATTGGAAATGCTGAGTCCCAGTGTACTGGTGCCCTTTTATGTGTTATTTGCCACGGTACTGGAACCTTATATCATTCCGTCTTTAATAAGCATCCCCAAAAAGCAAATTTTTCTGGTAACCAGAGATTACAAATTAATTTCTCTGGACAAAGAGAGCGAGATTAGCGATGCGCTGGCAGATGACGTTTCTTCTGAGTCTGTTGAAGAGGTAAAAGAAGAAAAAATTTCTGCACCGGAGCAGAAGGAAAAATCGGCACCGAAAACGGAAGAACAACCTAAAACCGAAACACCTAAGAATACAAAGAAAAGTAAAAAAACGGTTGAGCAGAAAGCAGCCTCCTCCGGTGGGGATGGTAAATCGGCGGAAGCAGGTTCCAAACCAGCAAAAACGCTCCCACGGATGCGAAGTGTAATCAGCAAAAGCAGCACCCTGCGGGTTCATGTGGATTTGCTGGATCGGTTGATGAACCTGGCGGGGGAGTTAGTGCTTACCCGAAATCAGCTATTGCAGAACTTTTATTCCCACGAAGAAAAAGGGCTGGAAAATGCCGTGCAGCGGGTGGATTTAATTACTTCGGAGTTACAGGAAGCCATCATGTCCACCCGAATGCAGCCCATTGGCATTGTGTTCAACAAGTTCCAACGGGTGGTGCACGACCTTTCCAAGAGCCTGGGGAAGCAGGTAACCCTCATTACCGAAGGCGAGGATGTCGAGCTGGATAAGACGATTATCGAAGCAATTGGCGACCCGCTCACCCATCTGGTACGCAATGCGGTGGATCATGGCATCGAGATGCCGGAAGTGCGCCTTCAGCAGGGCAAGAAATTACCAGCCACGGTTAAACTGAGTGCCAAACACGAAGCGGGACAGGTCATCATTCAGGTAGCAGATGACGGAGCCGGTATTGATCCTGAGAAAATTCGTCAGAAGGCGTTGCAATTGAAACTGGCTCCCAAAGCAAAATTAGAATCCATGCCGGATAATGAGGTCATCCGATTCATTTTTCAGCCGGGATTCTCCACCGCAGAAAAAGTGACCGATGTTTCCGGGCGAGGCGTAGGGATGGATGTGGTGTACAGCAACCTTTCTCGACTGGGTGGCTCGGTGGATATTGAATCCAGAGTGGGTAAAGGGACCACGATCCTTATTAAACTTCCCTTAACCCTGGCAATTATTCCCAGTTTAATTGTGGGGGTTCAAGGGCTCCGCTTTGCACTGCCTCAGGTCAATCTGGTGGAGCTGGTGCGTATTCCGGCAGCTAAAGTGAAAGAGCGGATTGAAAAAATAGACGATGCGGCGGTATTGCGGCTTCGGGGTGAACTCCTTCCGCTCATTCGCATTTCCGACGCCCTGCAAATGCAACGGAAAATCTTAAATCCCGTAACGGGCGAGTATATTATCGATCGTCGGCAATTGATTTACGACCGGCGTAGTCCCTGCCTGGGTGAAGAAAATACACCTCCTCCACCCGTAGAAGATAAACGGAAAAACCCCGTAGACCGCCGCCATCACATTCAGAGTGCATACAACATTGTGGTGGTGAATGCCGGGGAATTGCATTTTGGCCTGATTGTGGATGAGCTGCTGGATTCCGAAGAAATTGTGGTGAAGCCTCTGGGGCGCCATTTACGCAATATTCCCACCTATGCCGGTGCCACCATTCTGGGCGATGGTCGGGCTGCCCTGATTCTGGATGTAGCGGGCATCAGTTCGGTTATGGAGCTGAAGGTGGTAAAAGATAAGGCGAAGGAGAAGATTCGCCACGAACGGATGGCCAATATCCAGGATGCCCAATCTCTGTTACTGGTGAAAAATGCCAGCGACGAGCAATTCGGAATACCCCTGGGCCTTATTTCCCGCCTGGAAAAAATCCATCGGGATGATATAGAATACACCAGCGGGAAGCAAACCATCAAGTATCGTGGCGGAACGTTGATACTGTGCAATATCGAAGATGTGGCAAATGTGAAACCCCGCGAAGATGTGGAATATCCTTACATCCTTATTTTTCCTTTTGCAGGTAAAGAAGTAGGAATTGTTGTTTCGGAAATTCTGGATGTGGTGGAGTACACCATGCGAATTGACGAAGAAACCTTCCGCCAGCCCGGTATTCTGGGGTCAGCAATTATTGGCGGAGAAACTACTCTACTCCTTAATGTGTACGAAATATTTTCCACAGTATTGCCAGAGTGGGTAAAAGAAAAAAAAGAAGTGCATAAAAAGAAGCAAAATGAGCAGGCAACCATCCTGCTGGTGGAGGATTCGCGCTTCTTCCTGAACCAGGTAAAAGGGTTTACCGAGGATGCAGGATATCATGTTCTTACTGCTCTGGACGGGGTACTGGCTATGGAAATTTTAAACAATCCGGAGTACGAAGTGGATATCGTGCTCACGGATATCGAAATGCCCAACATGGATGGAATTGAGCTCACACGCCAGATTCGCCAGCACTCCCGGTACGCGCAAATCCCGGTGATTGCGTTGACTTCGGTGGCGGCAGAGGAAGTAAAGCAGCAAGCCCTGGATGCCGGAGTGGATGATTATCTCATTAAACTGGATCGGGAAAATGTGCTGGAGCGTATCGCCTATTTCCTAAAAAAGAAACGACAGCAAGCGTAAACCATCTTGGTCAAAGTTAAAAAACACAGGTTAAGGTATGGAAAAAAAAGAAAATACTCCCGAAACCACGGAATTATCGGTTTTTTTGGTGGATGAACTTTTTTGTGGAATTGATATAAAGAATATTCAGGAAATCAACAAGTACACGGATATTACACCGGTAACCAATGCCCCTAAATATATTCGAGGAATTCTTAATTTGCGGGGAAATATTATCACAGTAATCGACATGCGGGCGAAATTTGGAATGGAGGTGAGCGAGGAGATGAGTGATACCTCCCGGATTCTGGTAATAAACGATGGTGAAGAACAGATAGGATTATTAATAGACCGTATGGTGGATGTAGTGGAAATTCAGCCTGATCAGGTGGAGCCACCTCCTTCCAATATTCAGGGTGTAGCTGGAAAATATTTTTCCAGTATTCTGAAGCAGGAAGAGCGGCTGGTTGCTATTTTGAATACCGAAGAAATTTTAAAAATGGAAGAAAATCGCTAAATCAAAGGGAGAATGGATGGTGAAGAACGAAGTGAAAACATTGCACGAAAATGGACCTCCCGAAGTAAGAATCGGGGTTTGCAAGTGGAGATGCTAAACTCTAATAAGCCGAATCGTAAATAATTCATCAATAAATGATAGAAAGAAAATAAACGAAAAGAAGGGTGTGTATCATGCAAGGGATGAAAGTAAAAACCAAACTGATTGGAATTGCCGTTGGGATGGCCGCCATCATTCTGGTGATGATGATTGCTACCTGGTGGGTTACTTCCAGCCAGAAGGATGATGGACTAGTAATTAATCTGGCGGGACGCCAGCGCATGTTAACCCAGAAAATGACCAAGGAGTTACTGGAATACCAGGTAACCAAACAGCAAACGGGGGTGGTGGATCCGCGCCTGGCGGAAAGCGTGCGCAAAACCATGGCAGTGTTCGATAAAACTTTACAGGCACTAAAAGATGGCGGAAATGCCCCTTCTACTCTGGACCCTGATGGCCCTATGCGTTACTGTCCCCCAGCCGAAGGAGAAATCCGCACTCAACTGGAAAAAGTAAAATCCATGTGGGAAAAATTTAAACAAAAAGTGGAAAGCGTACTTGACGAAGCGCCAACAGCAGACGAAGACCTGCAATGGGTTCTGCAAAACAATGTTCCCTTGCTTAGCGAAATGAACAAAGCAGTGGGGATGATGCAGCAAGCCAGCGAAGGAAAGGTAAAAACCTTGCTGACTTTGCAAATTATTGGGTTAATTATTGGAATCCTGTTCGCCATCTTTGCCATCCGTGTAACCTTCGATATTATTAAACGGTTACATTTTATCTATGATGTAGCAGAAAAACTGGGTGCGGGGGATTTCCGGGTAAGAATTTCTCTGAATGGCTCAGATGAACTGACGGAAATTTTGCGCTCGCAGAATGAAATGGTGGAGAAATTTTCGGGCATGGTGAAGAACATTAAAGAGCGCATTGCCAATTTGAACAAGTCTTCTGGCGAACTTTCCACCGTTTCCGAAAGCTTGCACGATAATGCCCAGATGCTTACCGAACGTGCCAATTCCGTAGCTGCTGCCAGTGAGGAGATGAGTGTCAATATGAGCAGTGTCTCTTCTTCCGTAAAACAAACCAGCGACAATATTAAGGTAATTTCCACTTCCACCGGCGAGTTGAGTGCTACCGTCTCCGAAATTGCTCAGAATACGGAAAATGCCCGTCAGATAACCCGAAATGCGGTGGATAGTGTTTCTCGCGCCTCGCATCAGGTTGGGGAGCTGGGAAATTCCGCCGATCAGATTGGCCATGTGATTGAAACTATCGTGGAGATTGCCGAGCAGACCAAATTGCTGGCATTAAATGCCACAATTGAAGCGGCACGTGCCGGAGAGGCTGGAAAGGGATTTGCCGTAGTAGCAAACGAAGTTAAAGAATTAGCTTCTCAAACCAACAAAGCTACCGAGGATATTCGTAGCAAAATTGAACAAATCCAGCATGCCGCAAAACAAACTATTGAAGAGATTAACACCATTACCAAGGTTATTGAACATGTGGATGATATTGTAAATACCATTGCCTCGGCCGTGGAAGAACAATCCATTACTACCCGGGATATTGCCGAGAATGTTCGGCACACAACAAAAGCCACAGAAGATATTGCCACCAATGTGGAACAGGCAGCGGAAGCCTCGAACATGGTAGCCCGGGAAATTGCATCGGTCACCCAGGCCAGTATGGATTTAAACAGTATCAGTTCTACTTTACACAATAATGCCCGGGCACTGGCACAAATAAGTAACGAAATCAATGATCTAATGGGAATCTTTAAATTTAATTGATGCAAACAGGAGTTGGTAGAATGGTTATGGGAAGTTCCAAACTACGCGTGCTAATTGTTGATGATACGGTGTTGTACCGTAAAATTCTGAGTGATGTACTGCGGAACATTCCTCAGGTAGAAGTAATTGGTTCGGCACCCAATGGCAAAATTGCCCTGAGTAAAATCGAGCAACTCCATCCCGACCTCATTACTCTGGATGTGGAAATGCCGGAGATGGATGGTTTGCAAACTCTGGAGCATTTGCGCCGGATGAGTGAGCGCCCAGCCGTAATCATGGTCAGTTCGCTAACGCGAAAAGATGCAATGGTGACCATGAAGGCATTGCAGTTAGGGGCCTTCGATTTTATTACCAAACCGGAGAAGACCGGGATTCAGGAAAATGTTAAGGAACTAACCCAGCAGTTTATCCCCAAGATCAACGCGTTACTCCGTAGGAAATCCGGCGGGTACGTATCCGGTGCTTCCTCAACAGCATCGACGGTTTCTTCCACCGTATCTGCCCCGGTTCGTCCGGCAACTCGCAGTACTCTAATCACGCCGCCTCGCGCGGTGACCATCGGAATCT
The DNA here is from genome assembly GCA_026991005.1 of Calditrichia bacterium. The sequence continues at coordinate 6,630 of JALXCH010000080.1, forward strand.
CTACCGGGGGACCACAAGCGCTGGGAGAAGTTATCCCGCGTCTTCCGGGAGATTTTCCCGTACCCATATATATTGTGCAACATATGCCTCCGGTATTTACCCGGGCACTGGCTGAATCCCTGGATAAAAAAAGCGCTTTAACAGTTGTGGAAGCCCAGAATGGAGTTTCCGGGAAACCCGGACACGTGTACATTGCCCCTGGTGGTAAGCAGATGAAAATTGTGCGCGATGGCATTTATGGTGCCATCCGCCTCACGGACGATCCTCCGGAAAACCATTGTAAACCCTCTGCCGATTATCTCTTCCGCTCGGCAAAAGAAGTATTTGGCCCCAGTGTGCTGGCCGTGATTATGACCGGTATGGGACGCGATGGCACCGAGGGGCTGAAAGTGATGAAACAGAGCGGCGCTTATGTCCTGGCTCAGGATGAAGCCACCAGTGTGGTATTTGGCATGCCCATGGAAGCGATTAAAGCAGGGGTGGTGGACGAAATTGTATCGCTGAATAATATACCTGCAAGATTGGTTCAAATAGTGAAAAACCGGTAACTAACGCGAAATAGATGATTATCCATGTTGAAAATAAGGTCTGAAGAAATCCCCATTGTTGCTGCCTATGTAAAGGAACTAACGGGAATTGTTCTGGACAAATCCAAGAGCTACCTGATTGAAAGTCGGTTGGGACCTCTGGCAGAGGAGCTGGGTTGCCAGAGCTACCGGGAACTCATCCAGCGCGCGAAATCGGATTTCAGTAAGCGAATTCCCAATCGCATAATCGATGCCATCACGACCAATGAGACGTTTTTTTTCCGGGACAATTCTCCCTTCGAGCTGTTAAAATACAAAGTTTTACCGGATACCTTCGACCGCCTGGAAGATGAACATCGGCGCGACCTGAAAATCTGGAGTGCCGCCTGCTCTACCGGGCAAGAAGTGTACAGCATTGCCATTATTTTAAGAGAGTTGCTGGGAGCGGATATCAATCGCTGGTACATTAAGTTGCTGGGTACGGACATTTCTGATGCGGCTATTGCCCAGGCCAGTTACGGACGCTACAACCAAACGGAAATCAGTCGGGGATTACCCCGACCTTTGCTTCAAAAATATTTCAGACCGGAGGGTAAATACTGGCGGGTAAAGGACGAAATTCGGGCTATGGCAACATTCCGCCGTCAGAATTTGCTGGAACCGTTTCTGGGAATGCCCAAATTCGATATCATCCTCTGCCGAAATGTGATGATCTATTTCAGCATCGAGGACCGCCGCAAGCTTTTCGAACGAATTGCCAATCAGCTGGTACCGCGAGGAATCCTTATCATTGGTGCTACGGAGTCGCTTATTGGTATTACTAACCGCTTCGAGCGAAAGAACTATTTGCGCTCGGTGTTCTATCAGCTTAAATCCTGAAAAGTGCCGGAAAAACGGGTGTTGAGAAATGGCAGAGAGAAATGGAATTCAATTTTTGCGGGAAATTTTTTACGTACTCGATTAGGGGATTAAACAGGGGAATAGACCGTTGGATGCTGTGGAAACCAAAAATTTGATTGAAGAGTTGCGTTACAATATATCGCAGAAGGATGGGATTAAAGCCCGGCTTATTCTGGGACATCTGGCACGGGCCGATGAGAAAACTCGGCAGCGGGTGTTATTCGAACTGGCCCGGGGAGAAGCCTCCTTTGTGGTGCCGCTGCTGGCAGAGCTGCTCCTTCGGGCGGATGAACTCCGTTTGAATTATCAGCAAATCTACACCCTGCTGCTCAAAC
>JALXCH010000081.1 GCA_026991005.1 Calditrichia bacterium
TCATCCAGAAGGGAGAATTACCCATTTACGATCGCCGTTATTTCGGATTTGAAGAACGCATTCGCGGGCACTTTTTTACCGTATATCCTGCTCCGGAAGATTTCCGCCAATACAACTCTCCCAATTTAATGCTATGGAGCGCAGAGATTCGCTTCCCCATCTTACCGGTGCGTTATTATTCCTGGAACGATGCTCCCTTTTTAGCCTATCTTTATCAGAATCTAAAATTTGGCATATCCGGCGCGCTGTTTCTGGACAGCGGCATCGTCTGGCAACACGACCGCGATTTTACCTTGCGCAACCACAATACCGGTTTTGGATTCGGTTTACATTTCCATCTGCCGTATGTCACCACCCTGCGGATCGATTACGCCTTCAACGAAGCCCTACGGGGACAGATCATCATCGATCTGGGAGCGAGTTTTTAATCAAAATAACAGCTTGCCCCCTTAGCTCACCCAATAATAAAAATGGTGCCTGAATTAAATTGATGTTTCAATCTTTTTTACACAATCCTGCACAATACAAGCTCTGCTTGTAAAGCACAGTATTTTTTAAGATTAAAAGCAAAAGCGCCGGGGATGTAAAGGTCACTTAAATCTTTCATTTCTTGTGTTACCTTCAATGCCTTTTACGTCATCTGTTGTCTTTGTATCTCTGTAATTTTACCTTTTTCCGCATTCAATGGATGTAAAAATCAATTCAAAATTCAAAATTCTCAATTAACTCAGCCTTGTGCACTCATTTTTTTCGCGCAACTACTCCCTGATAGCCAATCTTCACCCGGGCAAAACCCGCCTCATACAGTCGTTCGGCGGTTTGTGTCGCCAGGCTACGCTTCCGCTGACGTTGGTGGGGATTTCCCGTGTAATGATAAAGCGCACCACCGGTTTTCAGCACACGAAACAGCTCCCGATAAAATTGCAGTTGGTACAATTGCGGTGCCAGAGAAAATCGGGGAGGATCGTGAACGATGTAACGGAAATAGGCGGGAGGTATTTGAGTAACCACCGTTTCCACCGGTGCTACAATTAGCTGAATTTTTGGATGGTTCAATACCTCCTGCGACCAGGGATTTTCGGCACAAAACGCCAGCAAATTGGGATCCGCTTCACATACCAGTACCTGTTGAACCTCTTCGTACCGAGCTTCAGCAATGGCTGTGTATCCCAGTCCCAGGCAGGTATCCAGCACCCGACCACGCAGCCTGCCCAGCGTTTTGAGCTTGCGCCGGGTATCTTCCAAGGGACTTCCACCCTGGGTGACGTGCATTTTGATGCCGCTAATTTCCACGGTGGGCGGTACACCCTCCGCTACAAACACCATCTTGTAATATTTATTGGTGCTTCGATCGAACCGTTGCCAGGCCTCCCACTCCTTCTCACGCCAGATTAAAATAGTGCGTTCGCTATCCGGAGAAGCAGGAATAGGTAAAATTTGTTCTCCATAACGAAAATGGTTGGGTGGCAAAAGGCTTACCCTTACCTGGCTTCGACCTACATCCAGCGAAATGCGTACTTCCCTGCCCTTCCCATCCCGCGAAGCACGGCGCAGACGTAAAATATCCGGTACAGTCAGAAAAAGGGGTGTTTCGTCCATTTTCCCAGTTCAATCCGTTACCGAGGTAAATTCCAGTAAACGAGTCAGAAAAGCCTCCATCTCATCCATGGAAAAATGGCGGCTAAAACGTTTGGCCTCTTTGCCTTCCAGAAAAATAACGATGGTAGGAACGGCAAATACGATATACTGTCCGCTAACTTCCGGGTGTTGATGCGTATCCACGTAAAGAAATTCAATTCCCAGCGACTCCACCAGCGCCTGCACCTTTGGACGCAACACTTTGCACACACTGCATTCCGGATAAGAAAAATACGCAACCAGTAAAGGCCTGGTGCGAATTGTTTTTAAAATTTGCTCAGTACTCATTGTTTCCTCAACGTTTCATTTAAATCAATTGACCTTCTAATCATACACAATCTGGTTAATAGCACCAACATTGCATTCTTAAAATCAATAAATTAATAAATGAAACACATTAGACGAAGTTACAAAAAAAATATCCCCTGCATTTTTCCTGAAAATTTTTTTAAATTTTCTTTTTGTTTGCAAACGAATGAGGAACTTGTTTGATTGAAAGAGGAGGCAACCATGCAAAATAAAATTGGCATTCGACACGAAAACAAAGATTTAACCGAAAAACGTGCTCCCCTAACTCCCGATCAGGTACGGGAATTAATTAACCAGCATGGGTTAACCGTGGTGGTAGAACCCAGCGAAACCCGGATATTTAAGGATGAAGAATACCGCGCTGCCGGTGCAGCAATTTCTTCGGACCTCTCCGATTGCAACATTGTGTTTGGCGTTAAAGAAATTCCCATTCCCAGCCTGCTTCCCGGTAAGGCACTTTGCTTTTTTTCGCATACTATCAAGGGTCAACCTTACAACATGCCCATGCTGAAGGCTATTCTGGATTTGCGCATTACTTTGCTGGATTACGAGAAAGTAACCGATGAACGTGGTCGGCGGCTCATCTTTTTTGGGCGGTTTGCTGGATATGCCGGCATGATTGACACCCTCTGGGCACTGGGAGGTCGCCTTCAGTGGGAAGGGCTGGACACACCCTTTGCCGAAATTAAACAGGCTTGGCACTACAACAGTCTTCAGGAAGCCCGGGAACACATCCGGAGCGTGGGGGAAAAAATTGCCGCCAATGGATTACCGGAATCCGTGATGCCGCTGGTGGTGGGATTTGCCGGCTATGGGCAGGTGTCCCAGGGAGCTCAGGAGATTTTCGATGAATTACCGTTTGAGGAAGTTGCACCGCACCAATTGGGAGAATTTTATCGCAGCGGTCATTGGTCCCACAATCGGGTGTACAAAGTGGTATTTAAGGAAGAAGATATGGTTCGCCCCAAATCTCCCGGTACATCTTTTGAATTACAGGATTACTATCAACACCCCGAGAAGTACGAGGGACGGTTCGAAGAGTATTTGCCATTCCTTACAGTGCTGGTAAATGGTATCTACTGGGAGCCGAAATATCCCCGGCTGGTCACCCGTCGGTATCTGAAAGAGCGCTGGGAAAGTGGCGAGAAATTACCTTTGCGGGTCATCGGAGATATTACCTGCGATATCGAAGGTTCTATCGAGTGCAATCTGAAAGCCACTAAATCCACCAATCCCATTTATGTGTACCAGCCCCTGGAGGGAACCATTCACGACGGCTGGGAAGGAGACGGTGTGGTAGTGCTGGCCGTTGACAAACTACCCAGCGAACTTCCTCGGGAAGCATCCGAAAGTTTCGGCCGCGCCCTGTTGCCCTTTGTGCCCACCCTTGCAGCAGCGGATTATGGGCAACCGTTTGAGTCACTGAACATCCCCACGGAATTTAAACGTGCTGTCATCGCCCATCAGGGTAAGCTTACACCGGATTTCACCTATCTAGAACAGTATTTAAATCTGGAATCCGGGAAGGAGTAAGTGAAGTTTATAGGGGAAATAGGGGAATAGGGGGAATAGGGGAAATAGGGAAATAGGGGAATAGGGAAATAGGGGAATAGGGGAATAGGGTGAATGGGGTGTTTAAATGGAAAATTAAAGTTGGTATGAATTGTCGAGAAAAGATTTGTTGACACTGGAGTTCGGCTCTTCTACACCGGTTAGAAGCTCTCCAAGTGGAGAAATATTTGACAAATCCCGCCCGGAAATCTAAAAAATTTTATGGGCAGGAACTGTGCAAATATCCGCAAACCTACTTTCGGGATGAGTGGATTGGTAGCGTAAAATAATACTTCGGGAGAGGTGTTTTTCTGGAAAAAATTCGGAACAGAAAGTTTTTCTGTTTATAATCTAAATGAATCAATTTTGTTTCAAACTCACCCGAACCGAATCCACAAAATTCAAAATACGAATTAAATCCTCTGTTTTGTTGCGATACAACTTTTTTGAGGATGAGACCCTGTTCAGAGAATCGGAGGAAATTCCAGCAATTACTTCCCGGGGTGCAGAATAATCGGATAAATTGCTTTCTGTAAATCCTCTATCAGAAAAAGGAGAATTATTCTTTTTTACTTCGGGAAACACCCGGGTCAGATTCCCCTGTTGGGTATTTTCGAGAACAGGTCCCTTTTTATTCGGCGCGCGGGAAGGAGTCTTTTTCTCCAGTGCACCACGGGTCTTTCCCGGAGAACGCGTTTTTCGAACCAGCTTCTTCAAAATATTGTAAGTCTCTCTGGTACGGGGATTATTCGGTTCGTATTTAAGAATAATTTCATAGTATTGTAAAGCCCGGGAGAACTGCTTGCTCTGCAGGGCAATACTGGCCTGCAATCGAAAATAATTTAAAATATTGTTCAGAATCTCCCGTGCAGTTTTATTCTCAGGATCAATTTTGAGAATCTGATCAATGTACATCAAAGCGTTATCATTTTGAGGTCGTGAGTATCTTTGACGCTCGTAAGCCTTCTGTAATTTCTGCATCAACTCCTTTACATTCACGGTATTCGTGGTGCCGGATGCCTTCCCGGATTGTAACCGGGATTCAATAACCTGAATTCGTTTTTGAGCCAATTTGCTGGTTTCCGATCCGGGATGAATGATAACAACCTCACGATACAACGAAAGTGCTTTCTGATATTTCCCTGCTTCGTACAAACTTTCCGCTCGGTCGAAAATTCGGGTAACCAATGCCTCTTTTCTTTGTGCTTTTTCGTACCGAATCGCAAAAAACAAAAGTCCCAAAATGAGGATTAAAATCCCGGATATCCCCAGAATTCGTTTAAAGCGTTTAAATGGCTCGGGCGATTCGGAATACACCCTCATCCGTTTTTTACTGGGGCGGGGAAATTTTATGGTTTCAGATACTGGCGGTATTTTCTTTTTTGCAGCTTCTGGTTCATGCTCAGCAGGAGGTTCATTCTGGGAAGAAACGGATGTTTTTTCCTGCAAAGCCGGTTGCTTTTTGCTCAACACCTCAGTGGTAGGAATTTTTGCACTGGAAGTAACCGGAGACGGTTTCGTTTTCCCGGAAGATTCCACTGGTTTTCTGGAAGGAAACTCCTGTGAACTTTTGCGCACGGGAGAAGAAGCTTTAACTTCAGAGGAAACCTTCTGAGGACTTTTGCGCACTGAAGGAGAAACCTTAACTCCAGAGGAAACCTCCTGGGGACTTTTGTGTAGGGAAGAAGAAGCCCTCACTCCAGGAGAAGTTTTTTGTACAGGCTTCGCTGTAACCATTCGCACCGGTTGCTTCTGCACCATTTTCTTCTCAGCCGAAACAACCTTTTTAACCTTTTCCTTTACTATTTTATCCGAAGATGTGGAATGATTATTCGTGAAAAATTTAATGGTTACATATCTTGTTCCATGGGTGGGACAATATTGATCCTTTACGTAAGTCTGACATTTGGTGCAAAAATAATACAGCCCGCTTTTTCCGTTATTAGAAAAAGAATGTTTATCAACTGTTTTCTGTTTTTCTTTCATATATTATTCTGTATCATTTTAATTTCACACATCCCTGTGATTTTAATATGACATCTTTTTCCCTGAGAAATGTGGTAACCGACAAGAAAATAAAAAACTGTTTTTTAATTTTAGCAATAGGCACAAATATCTGTGTTCTTTATAAATAAAATCCGGTTTTCTTAATCAATCTTCAATTCAAAAAAATTTTAAAGAACGCATCCGGAATACCGGGGTATTTTATTAAAAATTTCGCACCGATGCAAAACTTTTTGTTCTCATCTGAGTATATTGAGCTACTCCCCGGCTAGTTCACATATTTGCATTCTACTCGAAAAGTTAAACAAAGAAAAATGAAATGGTATTTTCGCACCTTAAAAAAACCCCGGTACAATTTGTGTACCGGGGATAAACCAGGTTGCCCGACTGCTCTCGACAATCCAGCACAAGCCCTATTTCTTTTCCAGCAATTCCTTGAATTTTTCTTTACTGATTTTCTCCACTTCCTCGTGTAGGGAATTCCCATGGCTATCCATAGTTACAACCACCGGGAAATTTTCCACTTCGAAATGCCACACGGCTTCGGGACTACCAAACTGCTCCAGGTACACCCCTTTCACCTTTTTCACCGTTTTGGCGTAAATTTGGGCTGCTCCACCGATGGCATGGAAGTACACCGCACCGTATTTCTGACAGGCCTCCAGGGTCTTTTTCCCCATTCCTCCTTTGCCAATAACCCCGCGCAAATTAAACCGCCGAATCACTTCGCCCTGGTAGGGTTCTTCGCGAATGGAAGTGGTGGGACCGGCAGCCATCACTTTGTACTCATCGCCTTCTTTCACAATAACGGGGCCGCAATGGTAAATAATGCTACCTTTGATGATATCCAGCTCCCCGCCGTCGTACAGATAGCGATGCACCGCATCCCGACCGGTGAAAAGGTCGCCATTTAGCAGAACCACATCTCCCACCTTCAACTTGCGGATATCTTCCTCACTTACGGGGGTGTGCAACACAATTGCCTTAGAAGCATCAATCTGGAAATCGGGCAGTTTCGAGTAATCCACTTCAAATTCTCCGGGAGTTTGATATAACCATTCCTTGACGTTTCCTTCGGTATCCAGCACCACACCGCGCCGCCGGTAGGCCCAGCACATATAGGCGATGGTAACAAAATAAGAAGCAGGCAGGCGGTTCAAATAATCGATATTGATCCCGCCCAGAGTAAATTTGCCACCAAATCCCATGGGCCCAATTTCCAGTTGATTGGCTTCTTCCATGATGCGTTCTTCCAGTTCGGCCAGTTCCGGATAGGGATTGGGTTCATCCAGCTTGCGTAACAACAATTCTTTCGCTCGTTCGAACCCCATGGCACGGTCGCCGCCAATGCACACTCCCAGAAATCCCGGACCGCACCCTTTACCTTGCGCCTTTACCAGCGCATCCAGAATCACCGCTCGAACTCCTTCCAGATCTCGCCCAAACTTCTTTCCATCAATTTCCACCGGAAGTTTGTATTGAGCACTCATGTTTTCGCAGCCACCACCTTTCAGAATTAACCGCACATCCAGTTCGTCCTTTTCCCACTGCTCAAAATGAAACACCGGGTGCCCTTTGCCGATATTGTTGCCGGTGTTCTTGCCGGTAAGAGTATCCACAGAATTCTGACGCAAATAGCCCTTTTCCGTAGCCAGAATTACAGCCTCTTTGGCCGCTTCCATAAACTGAAGCTGATTATAACCCACGGGACATTTCACATAAAAATTAATTGTTCCAGTATCCTGACAGATAGGTAAAGAACGTTTTTTAGCCAGGCCGATGTCCTGCATAATCATGTCCAGTGCCATTTCGGCCATGGAGCTTTTTGCTTCCAGGTTCTTCTTCAGGTTGATAACGTTTTCCACATCCGGCGGAAGGTAAGCCGAGGTGCGTCGAATCAGTTCCAGTAAATTATCGCGAAGCATTTCATTGCTCATGTGCTTCCTCCTTTTTGTTTTAGAAAATCTGCCTGTAAAATACAAAATTTTCGAGAAATATCAACGGATTGAAAAATTTTTTACGGTATAAATGAAAGCTGCCAGAGGCTTAGCTGTGAGCATTCTTCCTCAATTTTATTATTGCTCAATTTCCAAATAGCAAGAATACTATTTATTACTAAATTCCCGGGCTCTGGTTAAAACTGTTGCATTAAAGAGTTTTTTCAAGTTAAGTTTCAAAAAAATCTGGGGAGTAAAATACAACAGGGATGTTAGCCCTTTAACTCCATTAATTTTTTGAGGAAGATGACATATCATTTCCTGCCGGGTGCTACCATATGAAAATTTAAAACAGGAAATTAAAAACAACGGCTTTTTTCATGTGGCCTTATACGGGAGGAATTGTAAAAAACAATTTCAAAAGTTACTGAAAATCTTCTGTAAAAAATTAGCCCGGAAGATGGATTACATCATTTTCCATATTTTCAGTAACAACTTTTCCGGGCATTCAATCCTGCTGAAGGCTGTTTTCTGCCTCCTCGGCAAGGCGGGCAGCACGGGTTTTTGCCCGCACTTTACGCATCAATTTCTGATACACTGCCCGGGTCTTTTCTTCCAGCTCCTTTAAATCCCCGTTATTTTCAATCACATAATCCGCCCACTTCATTTTCTCTTCGATGGGAATTTGTTTATTGATGCGATCGATGATTTCCTTCTCCGTCAGGCGATCTCGTGCTTTAATTCGGGCAATGCGTTTGCTCATGCGAGAACTGACCACGACGATGGCATCAAACATGTGCTCCAGATTCAGTTCGTAAATCAAGGCAGCATCCACGGCAATGATGGGGTATTTTCCGCTCTCGCGTGCCTGCTCAATTAATTCCACTACCCGGGCCACCATTTGGGGATGCACAATGCGGTTTAAGCGCTGGGTTTTGGCGGCATCGGAGA
>JALXCH010000082.1 GCA_026991005.1 Calditrichia bacterium
AAATGGCTTACGTGGTATTGGCTCGAAAATGGCGCCCCATGGTGTTCGAAGATGTGGTGGGGCAGGAACATGTAACACGTACCTTGATGAACTCCCTGAAAAAAGGTCGCATCGCCCATGCCTATATTTTTGCTGGTCCTCGAGGAGTCGGTAAGACCACTACTGCCCGCTTGCTGGCAAAAGCGGTGAATTGCGAGAAGCAGCCGGCGGTGAATCCCTGCAACCAATGCGCTTCCTGCAAAAGCATCACCGAAGGAAACAGCATGGATGTGATTGAGATAGACGGCGCCAGTAACCGGGGAATTGACGAAATTCGCAATCTGCGGGAAAATATTCGCTTTGCTCCGGCCAATTCCCGTTACAAAATTTACATCATCGACGAAGTGCACATGCTAACCAAAGAGGCATTCAATGCGCTGCTAAAAACCCTGGAAGAACCTCCCGCCCATGCCATTTTTATTTTTGCCACCACCGAAATTCACCGGGTGCCCCTCACCATCCTTTCCCGCTGCCAGCGCTTCGATTTCAAACGCATCCCGCTGGAAAAAATCCAGGCGCAATTGCAGAAGATTGTGGATGCGGAAGGTATTGAGGCCGAGCCAGATGCCTTGCTCCTCATTGCGCGAAAAGCAGACGGGAGTATGCGCGATGCCGAAAGCGTGCTGGATCAGATGATTTCCTTTAGCGGCGAAAAACTCACCGTGGAACAGGTGCGGCAATCGCTGGGACTGATTGACGAGGAAACCTACTTCGAATTTTTAAAATTGATGGAAGAAAAAGATGTAGCTGGAATTCTGGAGTACGCCCATAAAATCTTTTCTTCCGGACACGATCCCGTCGATTATTTGCAAGGTTTGCAGGAACATTTCCGCAATATTCTGTTAGCGGGTTCGGTTCAGGATAAAAACTTGCTGGAAGTTTCCGAGACCTATCGTGAAAGATATGTGCAGAGTGCAACCCGTTTTACTCCTCCGGATTTGATTCACATTATTCACCTCATAGCAGAAGCGGAGAATAAAATCAAATTTAGTAGCCTGCCGCAGCTTAGCCTGGAAATGTTGCTGCTAAAAATTGCTTTTAAACCGCCTTACACAGATCTGGAGGAAATTCTTTCCCTGGTGCAGCATCTAAAGAAATCTCCTGCGGGAGGTGCCGCTCCTTCACCACCCACAACCTCTTCTGTGAGAAGTACGGCCACATCATCCGCTGAAGGAAAGAAACAAAATACCGGGGGTGCCACCCCGAATGTCGCCTCTGCCTCTGTGGAATATGCCTCTTCTGCGCCTCAGGGATTCGGACAAATTCAAGAAAAACTTTCTGCTTTAAAGAAGCTGAAAACCGAAACATCTCCCCAAGCCACAAACAAAACGGCTTCTACGCCTTCGGCAACGGATATTTCTCTTGCCACAATTCGGGAGCGGTGGCGCGAAGTTACACAATTCATTAAAAAACAAAAAATTGCGCTGGGCTCATTTCTGGAAGATGGCCTCCCTTACTCCCTGCAAAATGGCGAATTAACCATTGCCTACGATAAAAAAACATCCTTCCATGTAGAGCATGTAAGCTCCAATAAATCGGTGATTATCGAAGCAATTAAGAAAATTCTCGGTGCGGATGTGTCGCTGTCATTTGTCACTATCGATTTTGAGAAGGAAGGCATCCAGCGGGAACCACGCACCCCGGAAGAGATTCTGGAGGATATTAAACAAAAAGAACCGATTATTCGCAAGATTATTGATACATTTGGTCTTGCCGAACAATAAATCTTATTTTATATTTTTCAATGAATTAGAAAAAAGAAAATAAAGGAGTTCAATTTATGAAAGGCGGAATGAATCAGTTGCTGAAACAGGCGCAGAAAATGCAACAAGAACTGGCGCGGGTGCAGGCAGAATTGGCCAATATTACCGTGGAAGGTTCTGCCGGCGGTGGCATGGTGAAGGTAGTGGCAAACTGTCAGAATCAGATTCTGGAAGTGAATATCGAACCGGAAGTGGTGGATCCGGACGATAAGGAAATGCTGGAGGATTTAATTGCGGCCGCGGTGAATCAGGCGCTGGAAAATGCCCAGAAACGGGCTCAGGAAGAAATGGCCAAAGTGACGGGTGGTTTAATGGGCAACATGCCGGGAGGATTTAAAATTCCGGGATTTTAGTTTTTTAAAGGAACAACCGAACGGAATTCTTTCTTTGAACTGGTTGAATATATGGCAATACATTTATTCCCCGAAGCTTTACAGAGATTAATTGCAGAATTTCACCGCCTACCAGGTATTGGTCGCAAAACCGCTACCCGCCTGGCATTACACATCCTGAATGCACCGAAAGAGGAAGCGGATGCTCTGGCGCGGGCCATTCTGGAGGTAAAAGAGCAGATACGATTTTGCTCCGTTTGTTTCAATATTACGCAGGAAGATCCCTGCGAAATCTGCCGGGACGCTTCCCGGAACCACAAACAAATTTGTGTGGTGGAAGATGC
>JALXCH010000083.1 GCA_026991005.1 Calditrichia bacterium
CGAAAACCCGCCCAAATTGCTGGAGGGAACGCACAAAACGCACCCGTGCCCGGTTATCTTCGAACATCCGATAACGCACATCGTGGATGGCATCGGCAGCTGCAAATTTGACCACAATAATTTTCTCCCCGGATTTCAACCGAAGCGGGGCCAGAATACCGGGATTTACCTGAAAGCGGTTGGGATGTAAATAGGCCAGTTCTTTGAAACCTCGATACCGAATCCGATGCGGCGCATTGAATTTTTGCTGGTAACTTTCGGGAATGAACACCTTTTTCACAAACGGTTGAAATACCACCCGGTAATAAAAGTAGTACGGGCTAAACGAGTCCGGTTCGGTATCGATGAAGGTGATTGTGGGAATCTTCAGCAAATAACTCACATGCACGGTGTAGGGGGAAGCAAAACTCACCATCAGATGGGGGCGGAACCGACGGGTTAACCGATAGAGCGCATAATCGATTCGGAACATGTTCAGCATTTTCCCCGTCAGGCTTTCGGCATGTCCCAGGGAAACATAGGGAAAATGGTACCGTTCCAGCAAAGCGATTAAATTGTCGCGGGGTCGGCAGACAATTTGCACCCGATAACCGGACTTCTGACTATGCCAGATGGCATGTTTAAATAAATGGACATCAGCAGGATGCCCGAGATCGAACAATATCCGCATGCTTTATTTTTCCACTCGTTCCAACCAGGCTTCTTTCCAGAACAAAAAGCAGGAGCGATCGCACCGCTCGCCAAAAGCTCGTTTCCCTGAGCAGTAGGCATCCCTGAGTAAAACTGTATTTCGGATTTTCCGAATTTTATTGGTTCGTTCATCCAGGAACAGATTAACCCGTTTAAATACAGTGAATTCCTGGCCGCAATACTGCCACATCTCCGCAGTAAACAGGGTACCACGGAATTTCCCCTCATCATCCAGCATCCGGCGAATTTCTTCTGCCGATTTTACCCGCACCCGCTCGCCGGGCTGGAGGTTTAGCACCACTTCCTCTTGCCGCGGAGCAGATTCTTTAACCATTCCTCTGTTTCGAACCCGCTTCCAGCCTTCAAGACCCAACCGTTTCATCTTCCGCAGCAAATCTTTGACTTCAATCCACATTTTATCTTTAAGGGAATGCTGCGGTGGTTCGCTTTTTATGGCATCCACCTGACACATGGGATCGTATTCGGTCATATTTCCTACCCGTGTTTTTCAGAATTTGCTTAACCACCCAGATGGCGGAAAATAATCTTCCCCATTTGCGAGAGCACCGGTTGCGGGGTTAGCCGAACAATTTTCTGGATGAACTGGGTACCGTTTTTCTTTTCCCAGCGACCGGAAATGCCCCGCACTTCCGGATAAAAATGGTGATAGAGAGGCTCTTCGCGAGCACCCCAGTGGTTTTTAAAACGGCGCAAAGTTTGATGGGAAATGGGAGAGCCTCCAAATTCCACCGAGCGGAATCTCCGAGCATGGGCATCCTGAATCACCTGCCAGAATAGCGCAAAAGTCGGTTTGAGCTCCATTGCATTGTAATCTATCCCGGAATATTCCATGTGCACCACCTGTCGGGAATACAGCACCAGGATGGTTCCGATAAATCGCCCATTGCTTTCGGCTAGATAGATATTCATTTTACCCTTCGGTACCAGCACCTCGCGCATAAATTTAAAAAAGGAAAACGGCTGCGGGGGTAAACCGATTTTCTTCCGGGTAAACAGATAAAGCCGATAGAATATTTTAAGTGCTTCCCGATCCTGCCGCGCCGTAACCTTCACCGGTAATTTTTCCAGTTTCTGCAAATGTTGCCGGACATTGGAACGACTGAATCTTTTGTAAATGACCCCCAATTCTCCCTGCAAGTCCAGCACATGGTTCACATAACTGGAAATGTGTTTAAATTGCTTTTGTGGCAGATAGGGGCGTGTGGTACGGATTTCCAGATATTGAGCGTTGTACACCCGGAGATATTCGATGGCATTCTGATAGAGCAATTGTTCCACTTCTGGCAAATCCGCCAGAGCGCCGGCATACAGGGTAAAAGGCAACGACACCAGACGTTGCCCGGTAATGGGGCTCTCCACTTTAAACAAAGGAAGCACCCCTCTCACCTGGTCCTTTTTATTGGTAACCACCAAGAACCGGGGTTTAAGCTGATGATACGAAAGCGTAAGTACCCGCGCCCAATCCACGGAATGAAATAGAGAAGCCTCCGGATGATTATTCAAGTAGGTTTCAACACTTTCTTCGTGAAACGGATCGACAATGCTAATTTGATAAACTTCCATGTTATATTCTTCCTTTCTTCTCGAAAATTTACAATACCCTTTTAAATGTCCCTTTTTCCGGAATTTACCATAGAAGCATCGCTTCTAATTTAAAAAAGATCAATTTGCGCTTATTTTCCGCCCTGAAATAATTTAATAGAACCAGGTTTGAGAACAGCAGAAACCTCCTGAATTCATATTGGAATATATCATTCCAGCAGCTTCACATCACGAAAATCGTGGATGGAAGCCAGAACGGGAACGCCCAACAGGTTTTCCACTTCCTCCACCGAAGAGAACGTTTTGCGGAAATATTCCGAAGCGAAAGCCGAACCCAGCGAAACAATTAGCGCCAGCACAACGGAGAGGATAACGTTCAGCTTCCGCCGAGGCCGGATGGGGTCCACCGGTACCACCGGTGGACTGATGACTTTGATAAGCACCCCGCCTTCGGCTTTCGCCAGAGAGATGCGCATCTCCTCTGCCTGCTTGCGCAATACCGAGTAAAGCTCCTGTTTTTCTTTAATCTGCCGGGAAATTTGCTGAATCTGATGCCGTTCCTGAACGAACTTGCGAATTTCCTCTTGAATATCTGCAATATTTTTTTCCAGCACCTGCTCCTGAGAATAGAGAGCACGCAATTCCGTTTCCTGGGAAGTCAGGTATTTGGACGCCGATTCCCTCAATTTCTCCTGTACGGTAGCAATCTCCTTTTCCACATCACGCACTTCCACGTATTCGGGCGTAAATTTCTCCAGCAATTTTTCCCGTTTGAGCTGTAAATCCAGCAATTTCGTGCGCAGTTTAACAATATATTCTACTTCCGAAGGTACATCCTTATTATGGGTAACGGGAATGGTAACCGAAGTGGAATCGGACAACTGGCGTTTCAGCATGTTAAGCCGGGTTTGCAGGGCAATGCGATTGGCACGCACCTGCGTGAGCTGTTTTTCGTAATCGGCCAACTTCTCGTACAGAATCTTTCCATACTCCTCCGGCATAGCCAGCCCACTGGTGGCGGTGTAATTCACCGCTTTGTTCTCCAGCTCCTGGAGTTCTCGCCGCACCTGCTCCAGTTGCCGGTTCACAAACTGAAATTGCGTACTTTTAGCCACCAATTCCTGGCGGTATTTTTTATAATTTTCGATGATGGCTTCCACCACCCGGGCAGCCAGTACCGGAGACGAACTGTTAAAGCGAATGGTAATCACCGGAGCATCTTTGGTGGTTTCCAGCACGTAGGAACCAAAAAACTTCTCGATGGCGCGATTTAAACGCAACGAGTCATTACTCCCGGCATCGGGAGTTTCCAGCTGTTCCATTAGATGGAGCTGCCGAATTACCCGCTCCACCACCGGTCTGCTTCTTAAAATTTCCACCTCGGCATTGACCCAGTTATACTGGGAGTAATCCGTACTCAGATTCATCTGGAAAAGTAACGCCTTCTCGTCGTCCCGCTGTTTTTCCAGTAAAATCTTGGCGCTGGACTGGTACACCGGTTTCATTAACAAATTACCCACCAGAACAGTGAGAACAATGGAAAAGAACAACACAGCAATCATCTGTTTATGCTTGAATACCACATAGAGAAAATAACGCAGTGGTAATCCTTTATCTCCGGTCATAACATTTCTCCCCCTCTGTGACCAGCATCGGGCATAGCTCCGCCACGTGAGTTACAGAACAACTCATTCTGGTTGGTAACACATCCATGGTTCGTTTCCCAGTTAATCCGTTAATTTATTAATTTGTTCATCGGGAGGCTCTTTCGTTAGCCTCCGCGGTATTACCGCTTCTGCACCCTGGAATAAAGGGCGTTCACCAGCTTGTACAACCGGGGACGGGGTGTAAAAACAAACCGTCCGTAACGGACCTCCGTCCCGCCAAATCGTTTTTTGAACTCTCCAACCCCGTATTTCTCATCCGGTTTTCCCGCTCCACAGAAATCATAAGCCGAAAAACCATGTTCTTTCAGAAAAACAAACGTTTGCCACACCATCCACTCGTTCACATGGGTGGGGGCGTAATCGGCGCGGGCGGCGGTGTACCATTCGTACCCAATACCGTTGTACAACAGCATGGCACGCCCGCCAACGATTTGCCCTTCGTGCTCCACCACAAAAATCTTCAACACCCCTTCCCGGGAATATTCTTCCCATTTCCCGGTGAAAAGGGAAATATGTGCCAGAGGAATTTTTTTCCGCCGGTACAACTCCCGAAGAATCTCGTAAAATTGTTCCACTTCAGCCAGATGTTGCGCTTCTCTGAACAGAAAACCGTACTTCTCTGCTTTGCGGATTCCCCGCTGGCGTTCTTTCCGCATTCTTTTCCAGACCACTTCCAGAGGTTCGGTTAATTCCACAATAAAATTGCGATAATCCGTAAAAACCACATTCAAGCGCGCCAGAGGTTCCACAAGCTCATCCACTGGCTGGTAATTGCGTACCTCTCCGAACAAGTAAGGAGGAAGCTCCCGGGAATGAAGAATGTATTTGAACAATTCCACCGTTGCCTGTACCCCAATTTCCCCCGGTTCCCATAAAACTCCTCCGTAAAAAATCAGCCGATTGGACACGGGATTGAAGATCGAGGGCATAATGCGCACTTCCACAGGCAAGGCCGTTGCCACCAGTTTCCCTTCCCACAGGGCAAACAGGGGATGGGGGATGTATCCCTCCGCCGCCCGGGTTATGTGGTAAAAATAAGGGGATTGGTAAATATTCCCGCCATGTTCCAGGCAGAAACGATTCCAGGCCTCAAAATCCATTTTCCCTGTAATGTCAATTTTAGCGTCCATACACCCTCGATAAAAAATCCTGAACTGTAATAGCATCAATATCACCCGTTACGGCAAAAGCCGAGCGATACTGGCGAGGCCAGGCGCAAATGCGCAACAGCGGCCGTGTTAACCCCTCCAGAAAATCCTTAAGCCAGCTTACTTCCGAATTTAGGGGAGGGTCCTTCTCCCAGTACACACTGAAGCGCTCCTTTTCCGGGGGATTTTCCAGGTAGGGAAAACCCGCCTTAAAAAGCAACTCTTTAAATTTATCGGAAATCCCGTTTCCCACCGCCACCAGAGGAATTTCCTTTACAGGAAAAATAATTTCTTCATAGTTGAATTCTGATTTCACCATTCCCCTAATTTCTATATTCAGCTCTCCATGGTAATTCAAGCAGGAATACTCCAGGTCGATGGGACGTTTTATAGACAATTTAATTCGCCGGGAATCCAGAATCTTATATTCAATCTTCATTTGCCGTCGCGTTTTCCACCAGCGTGAAATCTCGCGCAGGGGCGCTACCCAGATGTTTGTGCGTACAGCCTGAACCTCCTCAAGAAGCCAGGTGAGCGGTTCTTTCAGAAGTTCAAAACGTTCGGGGTGCAGCTGGAGCACAAACAAATCCCCTCGCGCCATGCTGCGTTTTAAGATTGTCTGCCAGGCACGGAAAATTTCCTGCAAACTCAAGCCGGACACGCGATCCACCAGAATATCATCATCCGGCAACGAAACGGGAATTTCCACAATTTTCCCGATAAAATAAGGAAGCAGTAATTTATCTTCCGGTGAAAACGGAGTATATTGGGCTTCCATCTTTTGCAACACCTGCGAGGCAGGGTTATCGCTTCCCATCGGTACCTGCCACCAGAAAGGAAAACTACTATCGTATTCCAGCGGAAGTACATTCAATGCCATCAATGCGTCTTGATTTACCCGCAAATAGGGGAAACGAAATCCCTGCACCGGAATATCGGATTCCTGAAACGCAAAATAAGCCCGCATTAATTGTTCCTTCCGTTCCTGCGGGGGCAGCATGGTATAGTCCTGATGATAGTAACCATGAATGGCAAATTCCACCTCCTCGGGGGAAAAACTCCTGAAATATTTTCGGTGATTTATTAGCACCCGGGCCGTTGTGGGAAAAGTAGGCACAATGTCGTACCGATTCAGGGTATTGACGAAAGCAAGGATATTCCCCCGCATGCGGTTTCCGCTAATGCCGTACCGACGCCAGATTTTACGCAAGCGTTTTTTTAAATTATCCGCATCTCGATATTTTTTCAGGAACTTTAAATATTCCATATTTATCCCGTTGCTTCCGTACTTTCTTTCTCGCGTTTACTTTTTAACCAATGATAGGTCTTTTCCAACCCTTTACTTAACGTAGTCGAAGGCACCCAGCGCAGATAGCGACGGATTTTTTCAATGTTCATTACCCGCCTTCGAATGTTGTCGATATCGCGTTTGTCGATATAAACCGGCTCCTTTTCCAGTCCCGCAATTTCCAGAATCTTCTGCGCCAGAGTGTTAATGCTGGTTTCGATTCCGGTACCTACGTTAAAGATTTCCCCAATGGCTTTCTCGTTAATGGCCGCCAGAATGGTGGCTTCCACCACATCTTCCACAAAGGTAAAATCCCGACTTTGCTCGCCATCGCCGTGAATCTGGGGCGGTTTGCCGTTCAGCACAGCATCGAAAAATTTCGAAACAACACCGCAGTAGGGATTGGAAGGATTTTGACGAATTCCATACACATTGGAATAGCGAAGGATGGTAACCGGCACTTTGTAGCTTTCGTAAAATGCCATGCAGTAATTCTCGCCGGTCATCTTACTGGCGGCATAAGGATTTAAAATGTTGTAATTATCATCTTCGTTGATGGGTAAATATCGTGGATTGCCGTACACCGAAGCCGATGAAGTGTAAATAACACGTTGAACCCCCCGTTTTTTGGCTGCCTGTAACACGTTGAACGTTCCCCGGGCATTCACTTCAAAATCCAGATGGGGATTTTTAGTAGACACAATGATATTCCGTACTGCTAAATTAAAAACGTAATCGGCTTCGGCCACTAATTCTTCCACCAGCTCGTAATCGGCAACCGAACCTTCAATAAAGTGGATGCGCTCCAGATGCTGAATATTGGAAAGCTGCCCTGTGAATAGATCATCCAGCACCGTAACCTCGGCGTTCAACTCAACTAACTTATCAACCAAATTCGAGCCGACGAACCCGGCTCCTCCAGTTACCAGAACCCTTCTTCCATAAAGGAACATAGCGTACTCCCTTACTTATGTTAAAAATTCAACTACTCATAATCCACCCAGATTGCCTTCAGGGTGTTGAAAATGATTTTTAAATCCAGTTTAATAGACCATTCCCGCACGTAGCGGACATCCAGGCGCATAGCTTCTTCGTAATTCTCCGGAGAAAAGCGCAGACAAACCTTGGAAAGGCCGGTTAATCCCGGTTTTACCAGCAACCGCTGATAATACCACTTCTTGTATTTTTTCACCTCGTAATCTGGATGCGGACGGGGCCCCACAAAACTCATTTCACCTTTCAGGATGTTAATGATTTGAGGAATTTCATCCAGACTGGTGCGGCGTAAAAAACGTCCCACCCGGGTAAGTCGCGATTGAATGTAATTCTGGTAAGCTTCCTTCACCCGCCGGGATTCCTGCCCCTCAGTGAGTATCATTTCCACCAGCTTCTGATGTTCCTTAGAATGGGACTTCTCCAGCTTCATTGTGCGGAATTTGTAAATGTAAAAAGGCTTTCCGTGCAATCCGATGCGCTTCTGGCGGAAAAGTACCGGGCCGGGAGAATCGATAAAAATGGCAATCCCAATTAGCAAAGAAAGAGGTAAAAAGAAGATTATGAAGAAGAAGGAAAAAAGCAGATCCATGATGCGTTTGATCATCATCTGATAATCCACATCGTAGGGGAATTCCCACAGGCGCTGGTCTAATGGGATAGCAGTGGCATACAGGGTGAGCCCTTTGTCTTTTCCATTCTGAGAAACCTCACTTCTCGATTCCCGCTGCCACAATTCAATTTTATCTCGCAAATCGTAGAACTCCACCACTTCGGATTTCACAATAAAATATTCCGGAAGCGCCTTCTGTAACGCATTCACCACCCGCTCCAGACATGTATGGGAATTGTCCGGAAAACACTGGGCAAAATAAATGTAAACGGTTCCTTGATGGTAACTCCAGAAGTCAGCCTGGCGAATGTTCCGATAAATCACCTCGGAAATTTTCTCGGAATACGGAGAAATATCTCCCTCCTTCCCATCAATAAGCTGGAACCGAACCTGAACAA
>JALXCH010000084.1 GCA_026991005.1 Calditrichia bacterium
GAAAATCCGTGCGATTCAGGTGTACATCGGTGCGAGGATCGTAACTGGCATCGTTGGTGTAAATTACATCGCCCGCTTTATTTATCCAGCGAAAGCGCCACTGATTGGAGCCCATTTCCACCTCTTTGGTAAAGGGATTGACGTATTCTTCCTGATCAGTAAGGGTGAGAAACACGTCGTTGTGGATTTCGGCATTGGTTTTCTGGCGGTGGTTCAGAATTTCTCGATCGAGTTGCTGCACCTGCCGCTGGGTGTTCAGCATGATTTTACTACGCGTCATCTGCCCCTGAATTTCCCCGGCCAGCCACTGGCGATTGACCACCACAGAACCCTGAATAATACTTAATACCGGTTCCCAGGCCGAAAGGGTTTTTTCCGGCGCCCTTATGTAAAAGGTTTCTTTATTCCCCCACATCCCTGCCCCCAGTTGACCCCAATTTTCAATAACTGCCAGCATCTTTTCCCGATATTGCACCCCATTTTCCCGATAGGTAAACACCACCAATCCGGCATCGTGACTAAAGGTAAGCTGAGGAAGCATACGGCGCACCCGCTGCTGGTATTTCTGTGCCAGTTCCGGAAGAGGTTTTTGTTGCACCACCTGAATTTCCCCTGCCCGGGGATGCGCATACGGAAAAGCTACTTTTTGAATAAATTCCAGTGCCGACATCAGGGGATATACGGTCATCCCGTTGTAATTGCTTCCTGGAGGGAAAAGCCCCATCTGCCCCGCCGGTGAATGTCGCATATCAAAGAAGAGAACATCGGGTAACCAGCGAATCATCACACTCCCCGGTTTGTCCTTTTTAACTGCAAAATCCAGTTTGGCGGCAATGGATTGTGCGGCACCTCCCTGGGCAGTGGGATCGACCCGGAAAATTCCCCCTTCTATCAACCATCCCTCCGGCACCAGAATGGAAAACGCTTTTTCCATGGGTTCCGCACGCCGGTGGAAGATTAGAGTTCCGGGAAGTGAACCGGAAGCAACAAACGAACCGCCGGAAACCATAGCAGGAGCGGTAGATTTTTGCTCCTGCTTCTTTATTTCATCGGCTCCGGATCGCTCTTCCGGATTCGATTCCTCGGGAGCCACATCATCTCCCGCCTGGAGCTCACCAGTGGTAAAGGTGAGAACGTAAGGCGTGACGAAGATCCGCTCATCAGCAGCGCTTTTAAATCCGTGGCGCGTCGCACTGTTAATCCCGATACTGTAGGTTCGATGGGCTTCCAGAAACACCGGAAGCACACAGGTACGATTATCCGGGAAATAGGGCTCATCCACAACTTCCGGGAAATCGCCCTGTGCCGTCTGAACAAACGACCAGCTATTCATTTTCACCGGTGCGCTGAAGACAATGATTATTTCGCTGAGCAGAGGATCCACCTGGCGAGCACCCTGGCGGGGGGTGGTTTTTACCACCGTGATTTCCCCGGCCAGAAGAGGGAAAACAGCCCCGAGAAGAACAAGCCACGTGTATTTCATCATTTTCTCCTGAATGTTTTTCATTTATCGTAATAAAAGCATTTTTCGCACCGCTACCTGTTCCCCGGCCTGGAGGCGATAGCAGTACATTCCACTGGCCACTGGCTCTCCGTGGGCATCCAGACCATTCCAGGTTACCGTATGCCGACCGGAAGACAGCAAACCGGTAATTAGGGTGGTCACTCGACGACCCAGAAGATCGTACACTTCCAGAGACACCCGGGCGGAGCGAGGCAGATTAAACACAATTGTGGTGGTGGGATTGAAGGGATTGGGAAAATTCTGTTCCAGCCGAAAATCGGACAAAAGCGGGTTCTCCCGGGCGCTTTCCCCGGGTATTCCCGTAATAGACGGACGCCCCAGGAGTGAAACGCTATTTAACGTTCCTACCCCGGTGCTGTAAATTTGCAACGATGCGGTGGAGTCCACCGTCTGGGGATAGTAGTACACCGTTACCGACCAGCTTCCGTCGGGAGGAACGGTTGCCGGGGCACCTCCATTGGTAATGCTAAACGAGCCAGCACCCGTTCCGGCGAGCCCCACGCTGTCTATGACCACCCCCACAGTATCGTTGTTGACAATACGAATGGTTCGGTAGGAATTGGCATAACACACCAGGGTTGTCGCATGAGGTTCCCAGCGAGCCCTGTTTTCGATATTCCCTGCAACATCCAGAAACAACCAATCGCCCCCATTGTTGTTTGCCACTAATCCATCGTTGCAAATATTTCCATCAATCTGCACATGGTATTTTCCTAGACCTTGAGAATAAATGTTACACCACAAAGTATCCACCACATGAACCTCACCTACAAAACGATTGGGTTTATCGCACCATACCAGCCCCAAAATGGTCAGGCTGTCCAATGTGGTCATGTTCTGCAAATATCCGTTTCGCAGGCGGGCACCTTCCAGATAACCGTTTACCAGCCAGCCATCGATGGCAATTTCGTGTCCATTTGCCACGAGATGGCTTCCCTGAAGATCAA
>JALXCH010000085.1 GCA_026991005.1 Calditrichia bacterium
GAATGCTTGTGATGAATTTCTGCAGGAAAGCCGGATGCGGGAAATCCGCACGTCCGGTTTGACGAGGGGAAAGGCGAATGTAAAGGAATTCCCTTTACATTCCCTTTTCTACTCTACTGGTTAATTATACTGGGGATGTTGATGAACAGAGTAAATTATGTAGCCCGGTTCTCCTGAACCGGTAGAATACTGCGGGATTGAGGAACAACGGTACCGCTGAGCGGTGTGTTATTAAAATGCTGCTTCGCAGCATAACGCCTCAGGAGAGGCTTGCTACAAAGGTGCAAATTGCAAATCATAAACACCCAATCCCAAAAAATAAATCGTAAATTCTAAACCCCAAATCCCAAATAATTTAGAAATTTCTTTCCAGAGCGAATTATATCTTTATTTTTCATTCGTGACAATTTGTGTGATTCGTGAGCAATTGGGCCAGTTATACGTGGTTAAATCTTTCTAAGAAAATCCCCCAGCTCGAACTCACCGCGAAACACCGGCTGCACCGCCCCTTCCAGATAAAATTGCTGGTGCGTGTTTTTACCAATTCTTAAAACCCCACCCCGGGCGATGATATTCAGAGGATATTCGGGATTCATCCACTGCTCCAGAGCAAAGGCAACCGCCAGGGAGCCGGTACCGCAGGAGAGGGTTTCCCCTTCCACACCGCGCTCGTAAGTACGAATCCACACTTTCGAGCCGATGACGTGAATGAAGTTCACATTCGTCCCTTCCGGGGAAAATGCCGGATGGTAGCGAAAGAAACTGCCCCACTTCTGCACTTCAAGATTCTCCAGGGAGCTCTCCATTGCCAGCACCAGATGAGGCACACCGCTGTGCACCCACATGAAACGCCGCACCCGCAATGAAGGTGGATGCTGGAATCCGCTAAATGCCAGTCGGCGGGGAGTTCGCGGCCAGTGGATACGTATCAGGCGCTCTTCCACCAGCTCTGCCAGATAGCTTTCTTCCCATACCCGAAACCGAAAACGAGAGACACCGGGTTGTAATTGACTGACAAAATAGACTGCGGTGCGGGCGCCATTGCCGCACATGGGCGCCGGTTTGCCATCGGGATTAAAAAACTGCAGGGAGAAACGACCGGGTTCACCCACTTCCACCAGCATCAACCCATCTGCGCCAATCCCAAAATGCCGATGGCACAGGCGGGCAAACAGTTCCTGCTCCGTTCCTTTAAAATAATGGCGCCGATTGTCAATTAAAATAAAATCGTTCCCGGTACCATGGATTTTCTGAAACGCTATTTTCACCGTCCTTCCCGGATTTTAACATCCAATCTAACGATTTTCATTTATGAAAAAATCGAATTACCTTTCCCTGGGTGGTCCAGCGCTTGCGAACCTTTACTGTATCGGCAGAGACGACAAACGGCTCGGCAAACTGAAAGGGATGGGTGCTCCCTTTGTCCCAGCGGCCATTCCCGTTGCGATCGATGATAGCCCACAACAGATATTTCCCGGCAGGCAGGAAGGGTATTTCAAATTTTTCCCCCACCCGGACAAAGGTGGTGTACACCGTTTTCTTCTCCGTGGCAATTGCCTGCACCATTGCTCGACGATAACTGGTATCCTGCGCCAGCACCCGCCCGGAAATTTCCCCCAGTTCCGTCCAGCTTATGGTGGAAAAAGAAAGCTGCCTCACGGTATCGGAGAATGCCCGTCCAAACAAATCCCGCATTTTGCTTAATTGTAAAGTAACGATGTATCGGGTATCCTTTTTGAGCAAAGTATCCGGTTGAAATAACGGCGCGGTCAAATCCCGAAAGTCAAATTTGCCGGAGAGCGTATCACCTTCCTCATCCGTGATGATCACCCCCGGTAAAAAGGTGCTGGTGTCCAGGGGAGTGTTAAACTCCAGCAAAATGGAGGAAGTGTAGGGAACCCCCTCGGCACCGTGGGCAGGATTCATCTTCACAAAAGCCGGTGGTAGAGTATCCTGTTTTTGGGGAGTCAGGCACACAGTGGTAAGTTCGCCAGCAGGCACATTCCCCGCTCCATCGCGAATCCCTTGCAGGGTTATGCGGCAGGGGCGCCCGGGAGGTAAGTTCCGAAAATAGAGTGCTAAACGGGTGCTATCCTTCCGTAAGAATGAGTAACCCAACACGGGATATCCCTGAGCCCGTTCAGTATCCTGTACGGTAACCTTAAATTGCGTGGTAGGAAACACCGGTTCGTCAAATTCAATTTGAATCTGGCGAGTCGAAAGCGTGTCCGGAGATATCACCGCAGGTGCGGTGGTGTCTTCCTGAATCATCCAGAAATTCAGATGGAGGAACACGGAATCCACGGAATCCAGATGCACATCGGTAAAGGGAATACCGATAAGATCGCTTTCCAGAGTGTACAAACGGTTCAAATCCAGGTCTTCGATAGCAAACACCCGAAAGGTTCCATCGGGTAGATAATTAAACCGGAAATTTCCGCTGTCGTCCGTCTGGGTGTAATAGAGCGCT
>JALXCH010000086.1 GCA_026991005.1 Calditrichia bacterium
GCGGTACGTGGAAGAGCAGGTAAAAGCTGGGAACGAAACTCACCGGCTTATTTTCGAAGGCATTGCCTATCAGGTTGCCAAAGAGATCGGTGCGTGCGCCACGGTGCTGGAAGGGCAGGTAGATGCCATTTGTTTAACCGGCGGACTGGCTTTCTCCGAGATGATGGTGGAATGGATTCGCAAGCGCGTAGAATGGATTGCCCCGGTGCTGCTCTTCCCGGGTGAGGAGGAAATGAAAGCGCTGGCGCTGGGTGCCCTGCGGGTGCTGCGTGGCGAAGAAGAAGCAAAGGAATACCGCTGATATGGAATAAATCATCAACACAAACCACCCGGTTTTAAAAGAAATTTTCGGGAGGGAAGGTTACTGAAAGAATGTGGTTTGATGTAAGATATTTTGATTGAACCTATTATTTGGGGCGACAGGGAAAATTTGAGTCCGAAAGGTTAAACTGGAAATAAATTAAAACACGGATGGAGATACCCATGGCTGTACGAGCGATTAAACCGAACATTTTTTCCGTGGGTGCGATTGATTGGGACCGGACGGTGTTTGATGCACTGGTACCGCTTCCCCACGGAACCAGCTACAATGCCTTTTTGATTCGAGGCAGCGAGAAAACGGCTCTTATCGATACGGTGGAACCGACAAAAAAAGAAGAATTACAATTAAACCTGCACCAAAGCGGAATTGAGCGTCTGGATTACATTATCGCCAATCATGCGGAACAGGATCATTCCGGAGCAATTCCGGATGTACTGGAATGGTACCCGGAAGCAAAGGTGGTAACCAACAGCAAGTGTAAGAATTTTTTGCAGGATTTGATGGATATCCCCGATGAGAAATTTCTGGTGATTCAGGATAAAGAGACTCTTTCGCTGGGAGACAAAACCCTGCAATTTTATTTTACTCCCTGGGTACACTGGCCCGAAACAATGGTAACCCACCTTCTGGAAGATCGGGTTTTGTTTAGCTGCGATTTTTTTGGTTCCCATGTGGCTTGTGGAGATTTGTTTGTGAAGGATCGCAACCTGGTGGCGCTGGAAGCGAAGCGATATTACGCCGAAATCATGATGCCCTTTGCCCGCACCATTCGCAAACATTTGCAACTGGTGGAAGGACTGGAAGTGGAGATGATTGCTCCCAGCCACGGTCCGGTGTACGATGATCCGCGCTTTATCATCGATGCTTATCGGGAGTGGGTGAGTGATCGGGTGAAAAACGAGGCGATTGTGCTGTTTGTGACCATGCACGGGAGTACCGAGAAAATGGCGCGCCGTTTAACCGATGAGTTGCTGATGCGAGGGGTTGATGTTCGTCTGTTTAACCTGCTGAATGCCGATATCGGGGAAATTGCTGCGGCGGTGGTGGATGCCGCCACGGTGGTGATTGCTTCTCCTGCTGTGCTGGGAGGCGCTCATCCCGGAGCCATTTACCTGGCTTATCTCATG
The DNA here is from genome assembly GCA_026991005.1 of Calditrichia bacterium. The sequence continues at coordinate 1,450 of JALXCH010000086.1, forward strand.
AATCAGTTGAAACCCAAAACGCGCTTCCTGGGCGTCCTGGGTTCTTTTGGATGGGGCAACAAATTGCTGGAGCATCTCCAGAATAATTTGAGGGCGGTAAAGGCGGAAATGTTACCCCCGGTGCTTACGAAAGGTTATCCCCGCGAAGAAACCTGGGAGCAGATTCGCCAATTAGCCGAGACCATTGCCGCCAAACACCAGAGTGTGGTGGATTCGGCTGAATAGTGCGTTTCGAACGTGGGAGGCAGGGAAGTTTGGGAGTAAAACCGGGTGGAACTGCCGGGGGGAGGGAAAAAGAGCGGAACATCCTGTTCACCCCGTCCCATCCGGGACGGGAGAATTTTTGTGTGGACATCCGTTCCCACAAATGGAATTTGTGGGCTATTCGCATGCCGTCCCTGTCGGGACGGCTGTTTCCCCTGGGGCTGCGCGCTGACCTATCATTGTGGGAGCGCGTTGCGCTCGGGGTGTTTGATTGCCGGTTGATTAACCCGTGCATGACATTTGAGATTCTTCGCTCCGCTGGCGCTCCGCTCAGAATGACAGGGAGGGTGTGCCAGGTGTCATGCTGAGGCTTCCGCCTCTGGCGGGAGCCGAAGCATCTCAGAAGCAGCGGAGAGAGGTTCTTTGCTCCCCTGGTGCTCTGCTCAGAATGACAAGGATGTTGTTTCTGTCATTCTGAACCCTCGCCGCAGGCGAGGGTGAAGAATCTCCTATCGCAGAGCGTTGGTTGGCGAATGCACAGGAAGGCTGCCGGACATAAAATGAAGTCCTTTGCGTACTTTGCGCCTTCGCTGCGTTCTTTGCGGTTTTAAGAATTAACCGCAATGTGCCCAGCGATGCATTCTGTGAAAAAGAAAATCCAAATCCCAGAAGGCAAATCCCAATTCTTTTTGTCGCACCTTTTTCCCGGACTACGGACAGTATTCTGTTGGATAGACAGCATAGGGCCAAAAACCCGGAAATACTTATTTCCAGGAGATATGTTCAGACAAAATCTTACCTTCTTCAACTTAATTC
>JALXCH010000087.1 GCA_026991005.1 Calditrichia bacterium
CTTTTGATAATACGTTCAATCGTGCTTCTTTAGCAAAAACCATTGATGTTGTTCGTTCGGATGTGCAGAAGCTGTCTCCCGATAGTGTGTTGCATGCCGAGTCCAATCGGTTGACTTTTTACAGCATTGATGGAAATTATGTGGATTACCGGAAAAGCCAGGATAAGCTTTATCGCAATGGCGAGCTGTTGCTGGAAGATTTGGTTGCCGAGCCCTTTGCATTTTTGAACGATTCTTTAAATGTTGTGGAATCCGTGAACCACAATTTTTGTTTTGTACGGTTAACGTTAGAGGTTGAAAAGAAGGGACAGAGCATCCGTGCCGAGGAAGTATTTTACTTACGCAATTAAGAACCAGGAAGGTTCTGCGCTAATAGCGGTGGTGTTTTTACTGATGTTTATCGCCATGATGAGCATTACCATGCTCACCATCACTGTGAGCGATACCCGGATGGGAATGCTCCGTGCGGAGCAGGTGCGGGCATTTTATGCGGCGCAATCCGGGTTGGAATACGGAATTAAACGGGTGCTTCTTTCTGCTCCTGATCAATTGCACGGTTGGTCGGAAGAAATTAACACCGGCAACGGCACTACCTGCAAGGTTCAGGTGGTCTTTTTGGGGAATAACCGATTTCAGGTGAGGGCCAATGGGTATAGCCAGAAGTTTGTGAAAAAGCTTTCGCAAACACTCAGTTACATCGATGTTTCCCGATACGCGATTTACACCACGGGAAATGTTTCCCGGGTGGTAGCTCATCCCTGGCCGCCCCATGGATTCTTTTTTATTTCGCATTATCCTTCGCTGGTGTACGCCCATGCTCCAGTTATGCCCAAGTTCGATCTGGATGAATTGCGGCAACTTTCTCTGCCCAACGGCTACCATAGTGGGAATTACGTGGTGAATAGTATTTTTCATTTTCCGCCCAATAAATTTGTGTTTGTGGAAAGAAATTTGACCTTCCAGCATTGGAATTGGTTTGGTTGGGGGCATTTTGTGGCGCGAGGCTGGGTGAAATTTAAAAGTCCCTGGTTACCCTTCTCCGCAACATTCGGAACTGTTTATCAGCCCACACCGGGTAAAAGGTTGACTTCCCAGATATCTCTTTTTCGTCGGAGTTTGATTGGAGGGGTTATCTCTAATGGGAATGTTAGAGGAGCTCCCTGGTTGTTCGGTAGCAGCAATTTGTATGTGTTTCATCATCGGAATACCATGATTCGCTTCCTGCGACACTCGGTAAACGAAAGTCCGCTGGTGTTCCGACAAAGCCGTTGGGAAAATCTAAATTGAGTGAATTGATTTTCCCAAAATTGTACGCGTCCTATCGAGATATTTTGATATGAATTAAAAAGTTCAATGCGGTATGAAAATGTGAGATAATTATGAGTATCCTTCACCGAAGACATATGGACGAATGGGAAGAGCACAACCCTGATACTGTGGTGATAAAACGGGAAGAGCTACTGAAGAAATTATCCAGCGCTTCCGAAGCCGAAAACGAGAGCACGGAAGGGGAGCTCCGTACCGATTTTTCCGGGAAGCTTTCCCTGCTCAAAAAATTAACGGCTAAAAATGTGCTGGTTATCGACATCACTACCGATAAATTGTACTACCTGATTGTGAAGAGAAGCGGTGAAGAAATTGAAGTCAAAAAATGGGGAAGCGAGGATTTAACCGCAGAGGAAACCGATCGCTATCGCTCCATTGAATTTGCTCTGAAATACATTAAATCTCAGTACTATCGGGCCGGGATGAGTGTGTTTGTTTCTTTCTTTTCGCCGGATGTGAATATCCGGCAGGTGGTGGTGCCCAAACTCAAACCCGTCGACTTGAAGAAGACCATTCTTTACAAGAATAAATCGGAAATTCCCAACTTTAGCGATGATGTGTGGTGGGATTATCAGATTCTGGAAACTTTCCGGGAGAACGAGATCGAAAAGGTGCGGGCTCTGGTGGCGGTGGTACCTTCGGAAGTGGTGGATATTCACATGGATTTGCTAACCCGCTCCGGTTTTAAACCGGATATTTTGCTTCCCAGACCCTTTGCCCTGCAATCCTTTTACAAAGCAATTGTGGTAAATCCGCTGAATGATGTCCTGGTGGATATCGGAAACGATGTCACCCAGATTTGCTTTTTTGTGGATGGAAAACTTCGTTTCGTTCGCAATTTTGCAATTGGGATGAACAATCTGGAAGTGGCGATTAAGAGCGGAAATGGGAATGGCAATGGGAAACCGATCATTCAGGAGGTGCTTCCGGCAGATTCGTCGGAGCAAAAAACCCCTGTGAGCGGCGAGAATTTAAGGGAACGCCTGCTCAAGAAGGTAGAAGCCCTGAAGTCTAAACAAAATCCCCTGTTGCAGGTATTGCTGGGCGAAATTCTGCGCTCGCTGGAGTTCTTCCGGGGGCCTAAAGATGAATATCCCATTAACCGGGTGTACGTGTCGGGTTCCGGTTTAAAATTGGATG
>JALXCH010000088.1 GCA_026991005.1 Calditrichia bacterium
TCCATTCTGGAAAATGTAATGCTGGATGTGATGTTTAAAGTCCCCTCCATGGATAACGTTCGAGAGTGTTTGATTACAGAAGATGTCATCCGTCAAAAAGCCGACCCAATCCTGAAGTTTGGAAATTCTCGCCAGTCTGCGTAATAAAAATGACTTTTTGGGGAGGAATTACCCGGTAAAGGGGATTCCTCCCATAAAGAATAAAAATTTGAGACATTCCCATGAAGAAAAAATCGTCTTCACAATCCTCAATTTCTGACGTTGCTGTGTATCAAATTCCGGAAAAATTACCTCTTTTGCCGGTACGCGATCTGGTTGTATTTCCCAGGGTAATCGTACCGCTTTTAGTGGGGCGAAAAAAATCCATTTCCGGAGTTCAGGTCGCAGACCTCTCCCATAAATTTCTGGTGATTGCCTCACAAAAAGATCCGGATCAGGAGCAAATTCAGGCCCAGAATCTTTATCGGGTTGGCACGGTTGCCCGAATTCTGCAATTGCTGCATTTACCCAACAACCACCTCAAGGTAGTGGTGGAAACCCTGCACCGGGTTCGAATTAAGCGATTTAGTGGGCGGGGGACTTTCTTTTCAGTAACCATCGAGCCTTTCCAGGAAGAGATTCTCCCGTTTCCGGGCATGGAGCAGGCTATGGATGATATTTTGAGTCTTTTCCGGGAGTACATCTCCAATATTCCCGAGCTCCCCGAAGAAATCGCCGAACATGCCCAGGGGTTGCAGAATCCTGCCAATGTGGTGGATTTCGTTGCTCAGCATATCGAAGGGGAGCATAAGCTGAAGCAGCAGTTGCTGGAGGCGCGTTCTCTGGAAAAACGAGTAGAAATTCTTAGCCAGATGCTAAAAGATGCCATCGGTTTTCAGCGCATGCGCAGGGAACTGGATCAGGAAGTGCGAGAAAACATGATGCGCAACCAGCGGGAATATTACCTACAGGAGCAATTGCGATTAATCAAAAAGGAACTGGGGGAAGAGGAACCACTCTCCGGGGAACTGGAGAAACTTAAGGAGAAAATTGAAAAAGCAGGAATGCCCCGTCATGCTCTGGAAGCTGCCCGGGAAGAGTTAGAGAAACTCTCTAAAATTCCGCCTTTTTCGCCGGAATACACGGTAATTCGCAATTACCTGGACTGGATGGTGCAATTACCCTGGAACAAACGCACTCGCAGCCGAGTGGATGTCCAGGAAGCCCGACGCATCCTGGATGAAGACCATTATGGGCTGGAAAAACCCAAAGAACGGATTCTGGAGCATCTGGCGCTGATGCAGCGCGTTAAGAAAATACGGGGCACCATTCTCTGTTTTGTAGGTCCTCCGGGAGTGGGCAAAACCAGTCTGGGACGTTCCATTGCCCGCGCTTTGGGGCGCAAATTTGTGCGCATCTCCCTGGGAGGGGTGCGCGACGAAGCAGAAATCCGGGGCCACCGCCGCACCTACATTGGTTCCATGCCCGGTAAAATTATTCAATCCCTCAAAAAAGCCGGTACCCGCAATCCCGTCTTCCTGATGGATGAGGTGGATAAAATGAGTGCCGATTTCCGCGGCGATCCCTCCGCTGCGCTGCTGGAAGTGCTGGACCCCGAGCAAAACCGCTCCTTCAACGACCATTATCTGGATGTGGATTTCGACCTCTCGGAAATCTTTTTCATCACCACAGCCAATGTGCAATCGGATATTCCCCTCCCATTACAGGACCGCATGGAAATTATTGAACTCCCGGGTTATCTGGAACATGAGAAACTGCAGATTACCCGCAAACACCTTATTCCCCGACAACTGAAAGAACACGGTCTTTCCGCCCGGCATCTAAAAATTACCGATGAAGCAATTATTCGCATGATTCGAGAATACACCCGGGAAGCAGGGGTGCGCAATCTGGAACGCCACATCGCTTCGCTGTGTCGCAAAGTCAATCGCAGATTGCTGGAACAGAAAGGATTTACCAGTATCACCATTACCCCCGAAAAACTGGAAGAATTTCTGGGGAAACCACCCTTTCTTTTCCGCAAAGCATTAAAGGAGGATCTGGTAGGAGTGGCCACCGGGCTGGCCTGGACGCCTTATGGGGGCGATATTCTTAAGATTGAAGTCAATGTCTTCCCCGGGAAGGGAAAGCTTATCCTGACCGGCAAATTGGGTGAGGTGATGAAAGAATCTGCCCAGACGGCGCTCAGTTACCTGCGCTCGCTTTGCCAGGAATTGAATATTGAACCCGCCCGCTTTCAGGAGAACGATATTCATGTGCACATTCCCGAAGGTGCTATTCCCAAGGACGGACCTTCGGCTGGCGTCACTCTGGCTACCGCACTTCTCTCTGCCTTTACCGGACGTAAGGTTCGGGGCGATATTGCCATGACCGGCGAAATTACCTTACGGGGCAAGGTGCTGGCCATTGGCGGACTGAACGAGAAGATGCTGGCGGCTCAGCGAAACA
>JALXCH010000089.1 GCA_026991005.1 Calditrichia bacterium
ATTTCACGATCCCTGGTTTCTGGAATCAGACAGCACTCAACCGGATAGTTTTCTGACTTTTGATTCTCCCTATTCCCCAACAGGGGCACGTAATGAAACCGAAGGCGGCGTGTTTTTAAATCAAGGCTGGCCTGATTGGCAACCACCATACTACTCCGTCCGCGCCCAGCAAACCCAGACCATCCCCTTCCACGGCGAGGACATCACCTGGTACTTTGAAGGCTGGGAAGGCGAACAAGTGCAGTTTCAGCATCCCAACCATACAGAGACGGCGGTAGTGTTTAAGCAGGATAGTGCCGTAGTACGGGCAGTTTATAAAGGGCATCTGGCTTCCAATTCCGGTCAGGCCATTTCTTTTAATAATGGTCGCAGGGTTATGCAGGAACCGGTTACAGCCTATCCCCAGAACTGGTATCTGGTTTACGAAGACAACGGTAAAATTTACCTGACCCAATCCGATGATAATGGCGTTAGTTGGGATAAGGAAAAAAAGATTAGCGATGATAATTTTCTCTTTTCTGATGATGATCCATTCTTGCACCCATCAATTTCTTACATCAGACGGGAAGATGTCAATCGTAGTACTAATTCTAAAGTTTTACCGGGTATTGTCTGGGAAAATCAAGATAGTAATTTTCATGTAGTCCTTTTTAGATATAAAGATGACAATGCGTGGTCTGATATTGAATTTTTTCCTTCTTCCGGTACAATCTCCCATTCCCTTGAACCTGTAATTACTTATGCCAGTAAGATTGACAATTCCGCTCTTCCTAATGATGATTCCCAATTTTACATTGTATTTAAAAATGTGGAAGGATTGACTTTATTGCGTGTACGCACCAATCCTTCCTTGGCGCTGGAAAGTATGATTGATGTGATTCCCGGAACAGGAACAACCAGCGAGAAGCCTTCTGTTGCTTATAATCCCAATTCTAATCAGATTTACGTTTGCTGGGAAGATGACGGGGTTATTTACCTAACCTATTATAATGTAGCAACAAAAACTTTCCCACAATCTCCCATCTGGTCTTCTCCTTCATCTGAATATGGGGTAAACAGCAAACCTTCTGTAACTTACCTGGAAGGAGATTATGCCGAGGTAGCCTGGCAATATTTTGATGGAGAAACGGGATGGTATTTCCGAAGTGCCCGCATCAATGTAGCTGAACCTCAACAGGAACCGGTAATTTATACTGTGGGAATTGAACATGAAAATTTGTATTTTCCATCCATTGGAACGCATACCGGGCTAAATACATTTGTAGCAGCAGTTCAGGAAGGTTCTTTTTATTCCCGGTTGCTGCAATTTAACGGAGAATCCGGTTGGGATTTGTTGCGTGAACGTTATAACGGAGTGAAACCGAATGTGAATGTGAAAGGAAGTGATATATTAATGACCAATAGTTATGAGGCGGATGATGTACCTTATTTAATTCAAAGTGAAAATTATCCAGAGGAAAGAAAAGGGGATGATCTGGAATATACGCTGTATCGGGAACAACAATTCGATTTATCCTCTATTCCGGGTTTAAATATTCAGGGTAAAGTTGGAATTCGGTTAGGAGCAGTAAAAATTAAAAAAACCAACTGGACGGAAAATGTTTCGTTCGTACCATTAAGCAATGCCGATCATTTTCTTTCTACTAAACCAATATTGGTTAAAGAAAATATGAAAAGTTTAACTTTTAAGTACAAAGTAAAAGTCACTAAATCTCTTATTCCGTTCTCTCTTTCAAATTTATCGTTATGGAATATTGGACTTAATGTATCTGGTTTAGGGAATCAAATGTTGCAGAATATGAACTTATCGTCAATTTCCGGTTCTACGGTATTAGAGGATTCCATGGTTGTTGATTTAAGGCTTTACCGAGGGAGAACAATTGCTTTGAATTTACAGCATATTGCCAGTCAGTTTTCTCTAAACACGCATAATATTGAATTGAAGATTTATACATCATCACGGAATCATTCAAAGGAATTAAAAAATGATAGAAACATTGCTTCGGCAAAAGGTCCCCTCCCGTTAAAATATGCCCTGTACCCCAACTACCCCAATCCATTCAATCCCAGCACCACCATTGAGTTTGATGTACCGGAACAATCGGTGGTGAAACTGGTGGTGTACGACGTTTCCGGTCGCAGAATCCGTACGCTGGCAAATGGGAGTTATGTGGCGGGACATCATCAGGTAGTTTGGGATGGTTGCGATGAGCGGGGTGTTCCGGTTGCCAGCGGAGTGTATATTTACCGGTTAACTGCCGGGAGTCATCATTTTACCCGGAAGATGATGTTGATGAAATAGATAAAAAGCATAAAGCATAAGGACATAGAGCATAGGGCATAGGGCATAGGGTATAGGGCATAGAGCATTGCTGCCGGTGGGGAAGGGATTTCTCTGCCGGCAGTTTTTTGTGAGCAATTTGCAGAGAAACTATTCTATAGTGT
>JALXCH010000090.1 GCA_026991005.1 Calditrichia bacterium
AGTATATAGGGTGTATAGGGTATATAGGGTATATAGGGTATATAAGGTGTATAGGGGGAATAGGGGACATAGGGACATAGGGACATAGGGACATAGGGGCATGGGGGCATCCGAACGGATCCCTTTGGGATAGGGACATCCCAATGTCCAAAGAACTCCTTTGGAGGATCCCTGTGGGATAGGGCATATAGGGGACTCTACGAGCGAGTGTATTTGCATTCTATCGCTTAGCGATGGTTATTTAAATAATTGATCTTTGAAATCGTCCCGACAGGAACGGAATGCCATTGCGCAGCATTTTGAATAGTCCACAAATTCAGAGGCTGTGTGAAAATGCAATGTCGATGGAATATTTATTCATTGTCATTCAAAGTAAAATATAGCCCCGAGCTTCCAGCTCGGGGAACGTAAGGCCCAAACTACAAATTGGGCTTTAGCCCAATTTTAGGCTAAAGCCTGATTTTAGGAGAAAGATTAAACAATCCACGAGCTGAAGCTCGTGGCTATAATAAAAACGGTGCAAATTGATATTATTTAATGATTTTCCTTGAATTTTAGGGTTTGTGCAAATGCAAAGATACAAAAATATTTTTGTGTTGTTGACTTAATGATGGAGTTAAATTCAGTAAGAAATAAAAATAATTCTAAATCCTTTACTGCCACAGTTTTACATAAATATGGTGAATTGCAATATGCATGTTATTGATTAAATATTCTTCTGATTTTCATTTTTACACAGCCTCTTCATTTGTGGGAAAATAGAACGTCCACCAGATAAACCCGTCCCGGATGGGACGGGATGGTACTCAGACGCTTCGCGTTACTGAAATTTTTTATCTTGCGAAATGTACTTTAGAAAACCTATGATCTGGAATTTACCTGAGAACAAGTTAGGATAGTAATGTCATCTTTACCTGAAAAACAGATTGCTCTGCTGGGAAGTACCGGTTCCATTGGGGAAAGCAGTCTGGATGTGGTGCGACAGCATCCCGGGGTGTTCCGGGTGCGGTATCTCACGGCCCGGCGCAATGCGGAAAAGCTCATTCAGCAGGCGCGGGAATTTCGCCCCAGCGCGGTGGTGATTGCCGACGAAGCATACTACCTGCGGGTCAAAAAAGAGCTCTCCGGCATGTGCCAGGTGTACGCGGGAATGGAGGGCATTTTGCAGGTGGTCACCCGGGAGGATGTCAATCTGGTGCTGAATGCTCTGGTAGGAGCAGTAGGCGTTCGCCCGACCCTCCAGGCAATCGACTCCGGGAAGGACATTGCCCTGGCGAACAAAGAAACGCTGGTAATGGCCGGAAAGCTGGTAATGGAAAAAGCCCGGCGCAAGCAGGTGCGCATTTTACCCATCGATAGCGAGCACAGCGCCATCTGGCAGTGCCTGCTGGGCGAGGAAGTGGATTCCGTCAAGCGGTTGCTCATTACTGCCAGCGGCGGCCCTTTTCGCACCTGGCCGCGCGAGAAATTGGCCACCGCCACGGTGGAACAGGCGCTAAAACACCCCAACTGGGACATGGGTGCCAAAATCACCATCGATTCCGCCACCCTGATGAATAAAGGGCTGGAAGTGATTGAAGCCTACTGGTTGTATGGAATTCCCCTGGAGCGTATTCAGGTCGTGGTGCACCCGCAGTCCATTATTCACTCCATGGTGGAATTTGTCGATGGCTCCATCAAAGCCCAGCTGGGGGTACCGGACATGCGGATTCCCATTCAATACGCGCTCACTTATCCCCATCGTCTCTCTCTGCAGGTAGCGGCACCGGATTTCCCACGGATTCAATCGCTCACTTTCGAAGAACCGGACACGGAACGCTTCCCCTGCCTGCAAATCGCTTACGATGCGTTGCGCCAGGGAGGAACCGCTCCCGCCGCCATGAACATCGCCAACGAAGTGGCCGTGCAGCGCTTCCTGAATCGGGAGATTGGATTTCTGGATATTCCGGAAATCATTCGCCGCACCATGGAAGCGCATCCCTTTGTGGAACAATACACGCTTTCCCATTTACTGGAGCTGGAAAAATGGGCGCGGGAGTTTGCCGGTAGCCTGTCGGTTTCCACCCGCTAATGGGATTTTCGCTGGAGAAAAGGTAAATCATACCGCGGCGGTATTTAGATTCCTCCCCTAACCGTTGCTTCCAGCGTGCGAAATATGTATTTTCCAGGGGGGAAACAAAGGAAGGGCTCTTCCGGGAGAAAAAGAATAAAAGGGAGGACAAATTTCCCGGGGAAATAAAATTCTTCTGGTAAGCATGGTTCAAAAACAAACAGTTTAAATAAAGGAATTTCCATGATTTATTTACTGTCCATCGTATTCGTTCTCAGTGTGCTGGTTTTTTTCCATGAATTGGGACATTTTATGCTGGCCAAATTGTTTGGCGTTCGGGTAGAACGCTTTTCCATTGGCTTCCCCCCACGGCTGTTCGGAGTAAAAATCGG
>JALXCH010000091.1 GCA_026991005.1 Calditrichia bacterium
TCGTGGTCGTATCGTCCCATTGGTTCTCCTCCCGGCTCATCTCCGTCCCCCCTTCCTTCACCGCTACCTCCTTCTCCTTCCCCGCATAATCATCCGTCTGCTGACCATCGATGGTCCTGATGCCGTGGAACCAATGTTCCTCTGTCGCACCGTCAGGCCGGGTCACTGTCACATGCTTGTACCCCTTGGCCATCTCTTCCCCCCCACTGGCATCCCAATCCTGATAGGCGTATGTCCACCTGGCCACCGGCGTGGGCGAAGAGGAGGTATCCATCCCATCGTAGAACGCCATCTCGGTGATGACCGGGTAGGCCGGGTCCTTGTACTGCCCTTCGAAGGTCACCCATCCCCCCAAGGCGTTCTTCACCTTCGTGAGATAGGCGTAACTGCCGGGATTCACCAAGACCCGACTGGAATACGTAAACCAGGTCTTCCGCGGGTATCCCGTATGATATTGCGACGCCACCCAATCCAGATTCAGCGCCCGTTGAGAAGCATAAGACGTATTCCCTTCCACATTTTCCAAATGGTATTGCTGCACCACCACACTCCCCACCTTCACCGTCACCGTTCGCAATTTCTTCGTGGGGAAGAATTTCCAATCGCCTGTCGTGGAACCGTCCGGTTCATCCGTACGATCCACATAATCAAGTATCACCTTCACCCCATTGTAATTGATCTCCCGTAATCGCACTGCGCTCGTATAATCAGGACAGCCATATTTCGAACGCGTCTCCTTCTCCCAGGTGTAAGTCACCACATTTCCGTGCGTATCCTCGATGCGCGCCAGGGGCAACCGCACATACCGCTTGTGTTGATCGCCTGTTCCGCAAAGCTTCCAGTAATATACGCGCTCGACAGCCTGGGAGCCAAAGGTGTATTTTACCCCCTCGGGCGTCCACACTTCCCAGGTGTCCGGCCAGTACGCATTCCCCGATGCCTGAATCTTCAAGAAGGGATTCTCCTTGGCATACCACCCCTGGTCGTATTTCAGCGAATAGGTTTGTCCCCCCAGAATCAGCACCTTCTTATCCAGGTTCTCATCTCCAGGGGGGATATAGACCGCGTCCGCTCCAGCCAAAACCCAGCCGTGTCCTACATAACTGTAATGCCCTTTGTCCTGATAATGGCGGGCGTTGCTATACATCAGCCCCAACGTGGGCGTCAGCCCACCGGGTCCCGGAGGTAGATCGAAACGATAGCTATAATGCACGGTCCCTGAAAAAAGATCCGGCTTGAGACCCCGAATCCGATCCGCTTCCTCCGATACGTACGTGTCCCCCGTGTCGCCTTCCCCAAAAGTCGTAAAATGCGACACCTGGGCTTCCAACCACCCCTCATCCAGATTCAGTTGACTCGGCACAGGCTGCCACTGCCTCTTTTCCTCGTCAAAATAATACAGGGTACGACTGGCGAAATCCAGCCGGTTCAGCTCCTCTTCCGTGTAATGATACCGAATCGTTATCGGCCTGCTGAACTGGTGGATGGCCTTGCCCTGCTCGCCCCATGCCTCCAAGGCGAACACCCCGCTCATGTTGGGAAGGGGCTCGACATCTTTCACGGTCCCGCGATAACGGATACGCACGCGTTGCTCCACGGCATGGGGGGGCATGCGCACTTCCACCCGGCCATCTTCCGAACGCAACCAGCCCCCTTGCTCCGGCGTCGTCCAAACGGCATCCTGGGGCTGGGGAATGACCACCAGGGATGCTTTAGCCTTGTGAACATACGCTCCCACCTTCACCGTGATGCTCTGTTCTATCCTGGTTCCCACGGCCATCCTTTGCACTCGCACGCCGAATGCGCCTTGCACCCGAGCTCCTGGGGCCAGCTTCTCGATGGGCCACACCACACCACGAGTCCCAGGGTCATACACCATGCCCGGCTCCAGCGTGTCTTCCACCAACCCAAGCCCGGGGACCAGGGGCACTTCCACCACCGGTTTTTCCACGGGGTCCAGGCCGAAATTGTGGAGCCGTAGGGTGACCGTCACCAACGCTCCGGCAACGACTTCCTCGGGCACCATCTGAATCGCCACATCCAGGGATGGCGGCCCTTCCATGGATGCGGGCTCATCGGCCCTGGCCTCGGCCGCGCCGACCCCTTGGGGGGCATTCGCCCGCGCGACCGCACCTCCCTCCGACGCCGCCGACTGACCCGCGGCCACCGGCTTGTTCATCTGCCCCGCGGCCAGCGCGGGTTGCACACTTCCCAGCAGCAACCCCCATACCAGCAGGCCCCGAAAAATGAGCTCAATCATACGGGGGGGGGGAGAAATCCAATAGCGCATGATTTTACCTCCAGAAACAACGAAGGAGGCATGGCAGGAAAAGCGGTGCAACCACGCATGAGCCGATGAAACGCCCGCCCACCAATGCCCTATCCACTTTGGATGCCTTTCATCCAGTATACCACAAAATCCGGCCTTGTCAACCCCC
>JALXCH010000092.1 GCA_026991005.1 Calditrichia bacterium
ACGGAGAGTGGTGGTTTACAAAGCCAAAGGTAGCTCGTTTTTCCAGGAAAATATTTCCGGTAACAAAGATTCAGGAAGCCGCATCTTACCTTTAAGAAATGCAGGGCTCTTTGTGAGAACCCCCTTGGAGTGCATGGGATATGCAGGGACGGATTCAGCAAACAGGTAAGAAGGGGAGAGGTGGCATTACCATGGTGTTGCAACTTCTTTTCTAAAATAGAAAAACGTGTTGGGAATGAGGTTGGGTCTTTTGTTGCCAGAGAATTGGAACAATTGAACAGTACGGCTTTCAAATGTAAGCATAAGGAGAATGTATGAAGCGCAGTAAACAACTGGAAACCCTCTCGTTCGAGCATCACGATGGGCTGGTGGTGGCGAATCGGGTGAAACGGGGATTGGAAAAGCAGGCCAATACCGCCGAGATGGTAGCTTATGTGCTGCACATCTGGGATACTTTGCTGGTAGAGCATTTTGCTCAGGAGGAAGCGACACTGCTGGAGGTGCTGGAGCGTACACCGGAAGCGCGGGAGCGAAAAGAGCGCATGCTGAAAGAGCACCAGGAATTTGCCGGAATTGTCGAAAAACTCCGGGAGGGTGTGGACATAGAGCCAAATTTAAAAGAGTTTGCTGAGTTGCTGAACAATCATATCCGTTTCGAGGAGCGAGAGCTTTTTCCGCTGGTGGAAGAACTGGCTACAGCGGAAGAACTGGAAAAGATCGGGCGCTATTTGCACGAAAAGCACGTTCCGGGAGAAAAGGATTGGGGAGCGGCCTTCTGGGCTTGATGGAGGGTGAGCTAAGCGAGACGTTCCGTTGTTGTTTTCCGGCATGCCTCCGTTTTTCTTTGCGTCCTTAGCGCATTCTCTGCGTACTCTGCGGTTAATCTTATTTAACCGCAAAGTGCGCAAAAGTTTTTGAATGTTTAAACGCAAAAAAAATTAACCGCAGCGGGCGCAACGTACGCAACAAAAAAGCTTTCTGCTTTTGATTATTTTTTGGAATTTGAGATTTGTTATTTAGTATTTTTTTTCATTGCGACCTTTGCGCATTCTCCGCGTTCTCTGCGGTTAACTTTTAGAACCGCAAAGTACGCAACGGAGGCGCGAAGTTCGCAAAGTGTTTCATTTTAAATTTCCCATTTTTCATTTCAAACGTGAGATTCTTCACCCCGCCTGAGGCGTGGTTCAGAACGACAGAAACACCGCCCTGTCATTCTGAGGAGTCCCGCAACGCGGGACGACGAAGAATCTCTATTTTTCTTCGTTCCAATCGTAAGAGATTCTTCACCCTCGCCTGTGGCGAGGGTTCAGAATGACAGCACCGCCCCCCAGTCATTCTAAGCGAAGCAACAGCGGAGCGAAGAATCTCTCTTTCCAATCATGGATTGATGGACCGAAGGTCGGGAATACCGAGCGCGAAGCACTGGTACAAAAATAGCCAAAGGCGAATTCCCCCAGTGGGCAAAAGCCGTCCCGGCAGGGACGGCACGCACCTAGCCCACAAATTCATTTGTGGGAACGAATGCCCACACCAAAATTTACCCGTCCCGGTAGGGACGGGGTGGACGGGAGGTTCCTTTCCTGAATGCGCAGTTTAATTAAAACCACAGAAGACACAGAAAACACAGAAGATACTCTCCCCTGTCATTCTAAAGCGGAGCGCCAGCGGAGAGAAGAATCGCCATTACTGTGTATTGTTAAATAAACAATCGTTCAACACAGCCCGGGAGCGAATCCCCGGGGAAATATTAAAAAATGAGCTCAACCTCCCGGGTGCCAGCGGGGAACTTTTCTAACATGATGCGCGGGAATTTCCCCTCCGGGAGAATTAACCGGGCGACTTGACCCCGAACCTTAAAAGGACGGGAGGTGACAACCTCCAGGGTTAAACCATCCACCGGTTGCCGGGCTGTAAACCGAAACAGGTAGCGATTTTCCCGAACCTTTACCGACTGAATCTCCGTAGTGGCCCGCGCCTGCCACCAGGAGAGAATTCCCTGCAAAGTGTTCAGGTACACGGTATTTTCTTCTAACCATTGAATTACCATCTGCCATAGGGGCTGGAAACGGACTTCGGTCAGATTGCTGGGATGCCATAACAGGTTGAGCAAACCCTGGACATTTTTTAGCCGCTGAGTTAAAGATGAGAAATAGGTTTCGGGAGTGAGAGAGGAGCTCTTTAGCAAAGCCCAATTGTAATCCATGATAGAGAAAGGAATCTCGAAGAAATCTTCCGATGCCGTTTGCCGGGAGGGAAGGGGTTGAAAAGGAAACGAGGTTCCTCGCACAAAACCCGGAGTACGGTTGGAAGCCAGGGAGGAGTCGTACCGGAAACCGGCAGCGGAAAAATGCTCCCAGGCTTCCGGAAAGGAAAGATTCAAATAGTGCTGACGCACTCCCTTTACCGGCTCTCCCAGCACCTGTTCCAGCCGCTGCTTCTCCTTTACAATGCGTCGGGGATGGGACTGGGCGTAACGGCTGCTGTGTAATCCAATTTCGTGTCCCTGAGCCATGAGTTCCCGCAAAAGCTGCCTGAAGCGCCTGCTGCGGATGTTGTAGCGGTAGTGCGTTCCTTCCCAGCGTTTTGTCAGGAAGAAGAAAGTCGCCGGCCACTGGTGACGCTGGTACAGTTCCATTAGTTGCGGAAATGTCCAGTACCGGTTCCGTCCCTGTTGCAGCGCCCTTAGCTCACTACTAAGGCGTTGCCAGTGCCCCTTAAAAAACAGACTGATGAGATGTTTGGGACCAACGTCCCGGGTCAAATCCACGTCGTGGGTTAAAGCCACTGCCAGAGGGAGGTTCCGAGGCCAGGGAAGTTTGCGCAGAAGCAGCCAGCCGCGTTCGGCAACTTCCCGGTTCAACTGCTGCTGAAACTGGTGTAGCGCTTCGTCCAGTACCGGATAATACATTTCTCCTTCTTCCCGGGCGGTGTCCCATTTCTCTCGATTCAACAGAAAATGAATCTTCTCCACCAATTCTGAAGGAAGGGGCAATGTCGGGGAAGCACTTGAGGCGGATTCTGTGTGCTGCGAAGGTGTGAGCTCCAAATTGGTGAGGGACTTAACCGGAAGGAACCACCCCAGAACATGGCGCAAGAACCCTTCCGTGAGCCGGGCAGGCAAGGGGGGAAGTTGCACCCCTGCCAGAGGGGAGGGTAACCTGGGAGAATTTGAATGAGTGCTCAACCGGACTTCACCACTTTTCGTTTCTTCAACCTGTTCAGCACATCCTGCATGCGGTCTTCCGTCCAATCTTTTTTACGATAGTTCAAAATTCCGTAAATAATGCGATTCTTCTTTGCCAGCAGGGTTTTTCCCCATAACGGTTCATCCACCACGAAATAATCGGTGGCAATGTTGAGGGTATCGTTCACGATGCGAGATTTTTTCTTCATAAAACTGTAATAGCGCCAGAAGTTGCTATCTGCGGTAGCCGTTGTTCCGTTATCGATAATGAAGATGCGCGAGTATTCTTCGTTGGCGTAGTAATCGGCGTAGTAAATGTTTTCGAAATAGTTCTGATCCAGCCAGCGATGGACGTAGAATTTTTCCGAATGTTCCACTTTGTTCTTTTCCGGGAGGGCATCCAGAATGGGAGTGTGACGCTTCTGCTTGGGTAAACGCCGCACAATTTGCCGTACAATGTCCTTCAAATATTTCTCGTTATCCTGAAGGGTATCTGCCATCTCCGAAAGAACCACGTACTTCCCGTACCAGGAAAAGAGCCGTTCTCCCGAAAGGTAAGATTCAAACCCGTAATCGTAAAATTCCAGAGAGGGAGATTTTTGCACCGAATAGAATCCGAACGCCATGATCTGAGAAGGCGCTTCGAAGATGGTGGTGGTGACCATGCAGCTATCTTTTTTATGAAGGAACCGCGCCTGGTACGCTTTATCGATGCGAAATTCCGGGACAAATTCGCCAATGTCCTGACCCACCTCCAGCAAATCCCGACCGGTAATTCGTTGCGCTTCGCCCATCAACGTCCAGCGGGTTTTCTCGGAAATTTGTTGAAAAATCTTTTCCGGATTCACCTGTTCCCGCTCTTTCCCGAAGGTGGGAAAAGGATGGAGAAAATAAAACAACCATAAAACAACACATCCCAACAGAAAATTGGTTTTTACCATTCCCCTCGTCTCCAAGAAATTGGTTTACCGGATGTTCATTCTCATCCGGAATTGAAACGTTTCTGGTTCACTTTATAGCAGACGTAAAAACTGATGATTGGTTTCCTCTACCTGTATATGTGAGTAGAGCGCATCAAGGAAATCCGGCCCGTATTTATTCAGGAAATAGACGATGTTAAAAATACGTTCTTGAGGTTGTCGATTCGGTTTCATATATGTTAAAACTTTGCCAAGTTGTCGGAGTTCCGTATCCATTTTTTGCTTAAGCACACTATCCACTTTATTCTGCAACTGTTGGAGGGCTTGAAGCATGTGATTACGGGTTCGATTCAGGGCAGTTTCCAGTCCGGAGTTCAGTACCAGCAGCACATCTCCAATAAGCTCCAGGTTATCCAGAATATTCGCCCGGGAATTTTCGAATATTTCGTCGATGGATGGTTGGGTATATTTTCGCAAAGCGTCGGGGATGAGGGATTCATCTTCCTCGAACACCTGTTGGTAAGAGAGACCAAATTTGTGCAAAATCCGGTTGATGTGCTTCTCGACGATGGTCAGGCGAGGGCGAGGAAAGATAAGGGGCATAGGAACCTGAAATATCCGGTAAATTGCCGAAACCTGAGCCAGATAGCTTATTTCACCGGGGCCTGCAATGTAAGCGGCGGTGGGGAGTACCACATCCTGCATAACGGGACGCAGAGCTACGTTAGGAGAAATGCGCTCGGGCTGCCGGGAAATCACCTCTTCCAGCTCTTCTGAATGTAAAACATAAGGATGCTGGGGATGCCGCACGGAATAGCCATCTCCCGCAATGTCGATGCGACAGCGAGCAGCATCTTTTTTATCCTGTAAGAAGAGCAAAGTTTGCTCCGGACGCACCCGCAGTTGATCGTGGTAGCCCAGTGCCTCCAGCTCCCGCGTTTTTTCCTGAAGCTGGTGTACTGCTTCTGCCGAGGATTTTAATGCCTGAAGAAAGAGTGGTGCTGCCATCTGCTTAAGGATTGGGTGCGAAGGGTTCAACAGAATCAATCCCTGATGTCCAGGTAAATTTAGTAACCAGCGGGCAAAAGCATCGGCGAATGGGATGCCCGGGCGGTAAATATCTTCCAATTGAACCGCCAACCCTTCTGTGAATTCTGTTTTCGGTAGCAATTCGAACAATTGATGCAAAAGTTCCGTCATCTCCTCGGGCAGTGTACGTTGATGCAAGGAGCGGAAATCGTTTTCCGGAACAGGCAATTCCAGCCGCTGGAGTTTGTGGTTTTGGTCCGGTACGTACAGATGGTTCACCTCCCGGAAATCGTTGTCGCCCACTTCCATCCAGAACACCGGAACAAACTGGAAATGCGGGTAGCGTTCCTGTAAAATCTGGCTGTACTGCACGGTTGCCCAGGCTTTGTACAGGGTGAATAGGGGACCGCCTAAAATCCCCACCTGTTGGCCAGTTACCACGGCAAGGGTGTTTTCCTGCTGCAGGCGTTCGATGTTCTGGAGGGTGCTTTCCGGGGCATTCCAGTGTTTATTTTGAGCGGTGAGCAATTGGATAAGCCGGGAACGAAAGGCAAACTGCCCGGCGCGCCGGGAAAACTCCTCTTCCGGGTGTTGGTGGTAATTGGTGGGGAAAAACGGTGCCAGCGTGCTTTTCCGCTGAATAAAATCCTGAAAAAGCCTGCTCGATTCGACAACAGCAACCGCTTCATTTTGGAATGCCAGATTCATAAAAAACCTATATTTTGCACAGGTTAAAATTTAAAATGAAATTGTTGATCTGGCCGGTCCCGGACGACAATATATTCTTCGGTATCGCGGTAAATAGTGTCGCCTTTTATCAAGTTAATAAAATGAGAACCGGTGGTAAGGGGCATCCCCGAAATGGGGGTCACGTAGGGAGTGGCTTCACCATCCAGAATCACCAGTGCTCCCGGCGTGTTAGAGGTAATGGTG
The DNA here is from genome assembly GCA_026991005.1 of Calditrichia bacterium. The sequence continues at coordinate 6,067 of JALXCH010000092.1, forward strand.
ACGGGAACGCGTCGGGTTACCTTCTCCAGGCGAAAGACCACGCTTTCCACATCGCCAGGAATGACATTGACATAAGCACTATCCGGGACGGAATGGTACCCATTCTGCCGCACCCGAACCACGTAATTCCCCGCGGGAACAGGAATTAATTCCGTACTGGCTTGCATACCGGTGTATTGGTTATCAATAAACACCTGTCCCTTGTGAATGTTGGTGGTTACCTCCAGGTAGCCAATTTCCTCACTGGGGAGTAAATCGAAAATTACTTCTGTGATTTTATTTTCTTCCACAAAAATACGTCTGAAGGAAGGATGTCCGAGAAATCCTTTTTTTATCACCATAATGGTATGGTAACCCACCGGGATGTTTACCGTTCCGTCAGGAAGAATGGCAGTGGGAACACCATCCACAAATAATTTGTATCCGGTGGTGTTGACGATCATTTTAATCTTCCCCAGGCGAGCACTGCTTTTTAATTTAAAGGAAGCCGGGGTAACCTTTTTTTCGAAGATAGTTACGGCGACCATGGGTGGGTACGTGCTGAATCCTTCTTTATACACGGTAACGTAATGTTTACCCACTATTAAGTTTTTAATTGTATCAGGAGTAAAATATTTTAAAGGTTCTCCATCCAGGTAAATGGTTGCGCCTTCCACATCGGAATAGACAATGAGATGGCCTTTTTTAGGAGTGCGGTTAGGATTGAAGAAAAACGCACCAACCAGGATAAGGATGGCTCCCAGCACCACACCGATATTGACCATAATTTTGATGCGCTTACGTCTTTTTTTAAGCTGATGGGAAGAGGGGCGTCGTTTTCTGCGGGAACCCCGCCTACGTTCCGCTTCCTCTTTAGGCAGCCATTCCACCTCTCCGTGCCGATTGATATACTTGACATACCCATGTTCGGTGTAGAACTTTTCCTCTTCCTCCTCACGGATTTTCGCACGGAGTCGTTCTTCGAGCTGACGGCGTCGCGCTTCTTCCGATTTCGATTTGATTTTCTGCTCGCGGGCTAATCGTTCCTCCAATTTTCTGCGAATCTCTTCCCGGAGCCTTTTTTCTTCTTCAAAGGTAAGAGGCATACCTTCTCCTTCATTGTTTTCATTACCCGGTCATGCATGTTCATCATGGAATTAAATCCATCCCATTATTCGGTACCAGTGAATGGTTTCGGCGATACCTTTTTCCAGGGGAAATCGTGTCTCATAGCCAAAATCCTGTATAGCGCGTTGCGGGCTAACCACCCAATATGGTTGCCGGATTTCCCGCATTTTTTGTCGATTCAGAATAGTGGGTTTACCTCGCAATCGGCCAGTCCATTCGATGAGTGTAGCCATAATAAATGCCAAGGGATATGGTACCCGGATGGTGCGGTAGGTAACTCCCAGCTTTTTTGCCGCCAACTCCGCCACATAAGACCAACGGTAAGGTTGTTCTTCACAGAGAAAATAGGTTTTCCCTGTGGTATGCGGAGATAGTGCGGCCTGAACAATCCCCTGAGCCAGATCCAGAACATAGACCAGACTCACAATTTGATCCAGATGACCCACCTGGATATTCCATCCGGACATTAGATTCTTGAAGAAATGAAAAACATCGCTATCTCGAGGGCCATAAACAGCAGGGGGACGAACAATGGTAATGGGTAGCTGGTCCATATATTCTCGGACAATTTTTTCTGCCTGTAATTTACTTTTGCCATAATCGGTTATTGGATGCGGGGGGAAGTCCTCGTCAATAGGTTCTGCGGTAGGGGAGGGCCCCACTGCTGCCTGGCTACTTACAAAAAGGAATTTTTGTATTTTGCTTGCCCTGGTTTTAACTGCTTCCAATAAAATATGCGTAACCTCGACATTACCCTTGTAATAATCTTTTGCCCGAAATGCTTTGGTAACTCCCGCCACGTGCACCACATAATCGACCTGGGGCAGAATTTCTTTATAGGATTCGGGTTGGGTGAGCTCTCCCTCCACCCGTTGCATGGGAATATTGTAAATCCAGCGTAAATTGCTGCTCTTGCGTACCAGGGCATACACCTGGTGACCTCTTATAACCAGCAACTCCGCAACATGGCTCCCTACAAATCCCGTTGCTCCGGTTAAAAAAATGTTTGCCATAAATCTGCTTTTATAAATTATAAAAATTTTTTAGAACAGTATTTTGTTTATATAATATAAGGAATTCTTA
>JALXCH010000093.1 GCA_026991005.1 Calditrichia bacterium
TGCCAGTAAATCAACTGCTGGATGTTCTCCCGAAACAGGTAGAAATGAATTTCAGGCAGATACCAGCTATCGGTACGAAATCCTCCACCCCATCCCACACTGGTTTTCCTTTCCGGTTGTAAATCCGGATTTCCACTGGCCCGGGCATCGCCCACCCAGAACAAACTGTTAAAATCCGGATAGCGCACACTGCGAGCAGCGGAAACGTAGAGAGAAAGATTCCGGAGTACATCGGGAGTTAAAGAAACTCGCAAAGAAGGATATCCCGCTGCTTTTTCATTAAAATATCGCATTACCCGAAACGCCGGTTGAATCCGCAGATTGCGCCACAGGTAACGCCAGGCAGGTAAATGCCATTCCAGATTGCCATAAGCGCTCACGCTGTTGCGCCGGTGAACTCCCATGCTGTTTTCTGGATAAAGGAGATTTTGTTGGTTCAAATACTCCTGAAACGCCTCTCCCCCCACAGTAAACAACAGGCGAGGATTGATTTGCCAGTGTAAATTTAACGTGGCCTGGAGGTTGCGATTGGTTTGTTGGGTGGAATAACGGGTATAAACCACCGGGTCGTTCTCGTTGTGATAATGCTGCTGTAAATTGACGATGCCCGCCTGCCATTCCACCTGAACGTTGTTTCCCGGAAAAAATTGTTGAGAAATTTGCGCAGACCATTGACGTTCCTTAAGGAAAGCCCCGTAGTTCAAGTATTCATTAAAATAAGGAGAAGGCAATCCCCGAACGCCGTGATGCCACGAAGCCGTGATAGCCATTTTGTTGATTCCCGTGTGCCGGACGCCTTTCAGAAACACATCCCGGTTCCGGAAATAGGCGTTTTCCCGAACGTAAGTCTCCCCCTGATATTTATAGGGAAAATTCTGGCGGGCGTAATTCTGATGAAAATTACCAGTTGCGCCCCAGGTATCGCCTGCCCATTGAAACAGAATTCCCCCCGATGCCAATCCAAAACTTCCCAGGCGTCCGCTCAATTTCATATTTGTTTGTCGGGAAATGGTGTGGGTGTAAAAATGAACCACTCCTTCGAAAGCGCTGGAACCATATCGCGCGGTATTGCCCTGCAAATCCACTTCAACGCGCTCAATCTGGTTCAACGGAATGCGGGAAATATCCACTTCTCCCGTTTGGGGATTGTTCAATCGCTGCCCGTCCAGCAGCACCAGAACCTGGGAGGCGCGGCTTCCGTGGATGCGGATTCGGGCACGACTCCCCTCCCCCGATACGGATTCCACCCGGACGCCGGCGACCTGCTCCAGCAGGGGACGAATGCCCAGAGAAGAAAATTGTTCGATTTCCTTTCTGGAAATAATTCGGACCGGTTGCGTGTTCCGGGAGATTTCAAAGGGGGACATAGTGCTGGAGACTGTTACCGTATCTCCGGGAAAAACAATGGGTTGCAGGGAAACAATCAGTTTGGTGGGCTGCCCCTCCTGAATTTGAACCAGATTGCGCACTTCGCTCTGGAATCCCGGAGCGCTGATAACCAGCCGGTAAAATCCGGCTGGAATGTTCTCCAGGGCAAAATAGCCATCCTCATCGCTCCGGGTGAAATAAGAGGTTCCTTCCAGTTCAATAAAGGCGTCCGGTAAAGGTTCGTTCAGATCGGCGCGAAAGACCCGACCATGCAAACGCACATTGCTCTGCGCATGTACCGTTTTGCTGAGCATTACCAGACTGATGATTAAAATTGCAATGATGTTCAGTTGTGTTTTCATGATTTTTTCCATAAAAAAAAGCCCCAACCTTCTCAAAGAAAAGATTGGGGCTCATACTTTAAATATCTTAAAAACAGCGTAGAATTCAGTATTCCAAACCCAACCTTCCCGCGAAGGTTTCACCGGGTTTTTCATTTCAGCCGGTCTCCTGACTCAGGGATCAACCTACTCGCTCGCCTTCCCATCCGAAGACAGTGGCTTAGTGAGCTTTCGTCCCCCATCACAGTTGCGGGGCAGTGGCGGATTCTCACCGCGCTTCCCGTTACTGAAATGAAAAAATTAAGTGATAGACCAAATGACTGGAGAAATATAACAAAGAGGTAAAATCAGGACAAGGAAGTTTTTTGTAAAAATAATTTTGTTCTGATTGAGCATTTTGTGGCGCGAGCTTGCAGAGTCATGAATCGTCTCAACAATAATGTAAACCCACAGATTCCATATCAGGCAACGTATTACCGCACACGGGTGGAGTCTATCCGCAGGAACCCGGGCATGAGCAGAATACTTCGCAAAAATCCTGGCGGAAATTCAGGGCGCCGATTTAAATTACAACGTGCCGTGCAGGAAATTTTTTCACTCTGTATAGTACTTAAAACGATACATTTACTTACTTCTTAGTAGTAATCCGAAACGGCAAATACAACGGGCAAAATCCAATAGCGCCGGTGATTAAAGGGATAAATCCCAACAATCCCCACAAGGTTTTCGGTCCCCAGAAAACCAGCGAAATTAACACCACACCTAAAACAATGCGAACAAACTTATCAACACCACCTATATTACTTTTCATGGCAACCTCCAATAAAATCTATTTTTCATGGCTGTTATTGGATAATTCCTGCCGTTTAAAAAGCCGCCGATCCCATCCCAGAACAAATCCCATTAATGCCCCATATCCACTGGTAATAAAAGGATCCGTAGTTAACGGACAGGAACCGGTACGACATCCAATAAAGTAATAATAGGCATATCCCAATAAACCTCCGGCGACGCCAAATAGAATAAATTTAAACCAGTACTTTTTCATTGATTAATTATTCCTTCTTTTTTACCACCACCGAATCCTTATCCGGAAAATCGCTCAAAGCATCTTTGCCCTGATACTCAGCGTGTTTTTCGGCAACAATGCGGTTCAGGTCTTCCAAAATCTCATCCAGATTGGTAATCCCCTTCTCTTCGGCATTTTCCTGAAGCGTTCCCCAGATGGGTTCCCCACAGGCAATACACTTGATTCCGTACTCCATAAGCGGACGAACCAATTCAGGATATTTATTAACAATCTCTTCAATGGTGGTATCTCCCGTAATTACCGGTGTTGCACTCATTTCCGTCTCCTTATGCGTTTCGTTATAGACCCTGCAACGATTTCTTTTATATTACAGCAATTTGATGTACCCGGTATTTTAAAGTTACACCCTATTTTTTCCGTATTTTTTTCCGTCCTTTAGAGAACGTTTTAATAAACGATTTTCAGAATTTTCTTTTTCTTATGAAAGCAATAATGACATTTTGGAAAAAATTTATTATTTTTTGTGAATATTTTCCTGAATCTCTCCTGGTTATCCCAACTCCATCTTACCCGATAATGAGGAAATCTGTTTAGATAAAAGTTTAGATAAATTACTTCCATTTCCAGTATAAACGAATACCTTTATTCTGATTATTCTGTGAATTTCCCATTCATCTTTATTTTGCAATCGGTTGTTAAGTATTTTCAAAATATAGGGTTATCATTATTTTTTAAATAAAATTCATATTAAAAATTTAAACAGATTTTTCCTCATTTATTATTATTATTTATCAAATAATATTTTCTATTAAAATTTGCTTGTATTTCGTCACATTTGTTATAGATTTGTCCATTATCTTTGTTTAAAAATTTGTTCTTTTTCAACATGAATTTACGTGAACCATACAATCTCAATTCAGGAAATTGAGATGGGCAAAAGAATTCTAATCATAGATAATAATACAAAATCATTAAGGAAGCTTTTCCACTACCTTCGGTTTTTGGAACATGAACTCACCTACACAGATAGCGCGGAAAACGCCCTGAAGATTCTGGAAAAGACCGATTACGATCTAATCGTTACTCAATCTACTTTGCTGGATGCTGACATCACCCAGTTAGATGATCGGCTACGCGAAATCAATTTTACCGGAAAAGTCCTCCCTGTCATTAACGACCCACTTCTGAAAAAAGCATTAAACGATCTGTATTACGTGCGCTATTTCATCGAAGATCCCTACGATCTGGTGACTAACGAGAAGTTAATCAAAATGCTTCTCCAGATTGCCGAAATTCCCCAACTGGAAGAGCACCCGGAATGGTGGGATGCTTCCTTCCATCTCAAAATTCCCAGCATTTCGGAATTGATTGAGAAAGTCATTCATTTTTTAATTGACAAGGCCTCTCCTTTTCTGGATGATTCCCGGGTAAGGAACGCCTTTCAAATGGCCACCTCCGAAGCGCTGGCTAACGCCATAGAGCATGGCAACAAATTCGACGTGCTCAAAAAAGTGGATATTCAAATGGAGGTCTCCCACAAACGGATTGAGGTCACCGTTCAGGACGAAGGAAGTGGCTACAACTATCAAAATATAAACCACGATTTACGAAATTTGAACCAGGAATTCCAGAAGCGTGGGAGAGGACTTTCAATTATTCGCAAATATGCTGATGAAGTAGAGATTAAAGGAAACGGAAATATCATTACTTTTACGTTCCAGCTCCAGCCGGAAGCATCCAGCAAGAACAATAAACAATCCGCTTAAAAATTATCCCCGAAACGGTGAAATAAAAAATTCCCGTAACATCTGGATAATGAGGCGATAATTTTCGCGAATGTAAATGATAGCGGAAATCACTGTGAGCAGGGTAACAATGCTCATGGAAATACCGATAGCATCGGTATAACGCATCTGGTAGGTACTGCTCCCTTCACCGAAATAATTTAAATAGTTCACGTAAATTAGAATCATTGCAATGGTAACCATTTGTAAAAAGGTTTTCCACTTTGCTATAATATGAGTTACAATGGGGCGTCCGCGCCACAGGGCATAACTGCGGATAATGGTTACCATAACATCTCGCGTTACAATGATAGCTACCATCCATCCCTTCACATAATGCATGGAGGCAAAAACAATGAGTGCCGAAGAAACCAGCAACTTATCGGCCAGGGGATCCATAAACTGCCCCCAGGACGTAATCACCCCAAATCGACGGGCGTACCAGCCATCGTACCAATCCGTTAACGATGCCAGTGCAAACACCCCTGTGGAAATCAATTGTTCCCGCGGTGTACCCTGTAAAAAATAGTACAAAAACACCGGCGTTAGCGCAATTCTTAATATGGTTAACTGATTGGGTACGGTTAATTTCATATAATTCCCACATAAATTTTTTTAATTTATCAAGCGATTCCCCAAAATTCCACGCGAAATTTATTTCGTTTTTCCCCTTGAATACGCACCCGGAACATTACAAAAAGCGTTCCCATCCATATGGTTTATCCGGTTTAAACACATGCTTCCACAGAATGTCCGTGTCTCAACTACCATCCGGGCAAGTAAAAATACCGGATTGCCTCTTCCATTATTCACCATGCCGTATTAAATTTATTTCGAAAAAAACGAAAAACCTGTCGCGGAAAGATAGAGGTAAAAAACCATGGTGGACAAACGAGATGTTATCCGGGTTCTGGAAGAACTGGCTGTTTTGCGGGAACTCAAGGGAGAAAATCCCTTTAAAGTGCGAGCGTTTCAGAACGCCGCACGTGCGCTTCAGGGAGTGAGTGAGGATTTAAATACTCTGGTGGAAAGAAAGGAGCTCACCAAAATAAAGGGAATTGGCCAGAGTATCGCAGAAGTAATTGAAGAGGTAGTCCGCACCGGAAAATCCCAGGAGCTGGAAGCCCTGAAAACCGAAATCCCCGGTGGTTTGCTGGAAATGCTTAAAATCCCTGGCATGGGACCAAAAAAAGTGAAAGCGGTGTGGGAAAAACTGGGCATCACCACAATTGGAGAACTGGAATACGCCTGCCAGGAGAACCGATTGGTGGATCTGGAAGGATTTGGCAGCCGCACCCAGGAGAAAATCTTAAAAGGGATTGAACTGCTGCGCAAATACTCCGAACGCCATCTTATTTCCGAAGCACGCGAAATCGCAGAAACAATTTTCCAGCGCTTAAAAGAACGCCCGGAAATCATCCGCCTGGAAATTGCCGGAAGCCTGCGCCGCTGGAAGGAAACCATCAAAGATATCGATATTTTGGCCAGTGCCCGGGATGAACACCGCCAAGTACTCATGGATTTTTTCGCCAGCCTACCGGAAGTGGAGTCTATCATCGCAAAAGGAACCACGAAAACCAGCGTGGTGCTGGTAAACGGCATCAATGTGGATTTGCGCATTGTAAGCAACCAGCAGTTCCCCTATGCGCTCCATTATTTCACCGGGTCCAAAGAACACAACATTGCCATGCGGGAATATGCCCGAAAACATGGTTTAAAAATGAACGAATACGGGTTATTCCGCAACGAGACGGAAAACATTCCCTGCCAGAATGAAGCGGAAATTTTCCAGAAACTGGGAATGCAGTATATTCCTCCTGAGCTGCGGGAGAACATGGGCGAAATTGAAGCCGCTCTGAAAGGGAAAATCCCCCGGCTGGTGGAATGGGACGATATTCAGGGAATGATTCACGTTCATTCCCATCACAGCGATGGGGCTAACTCCATTGCCGAAATGGCACAGGCCACCCGGGAGCTGGGCTACCACTATCTGGTCATCAGCGACCATTCTCGAAGTGCCCAATATGCCAACGGGCTCACGGAAGAGCGCATCGTCGCCCAACATCACGAAATCGACGAACTGAACCGTCAGTTCACCAATTTCCGCATACTCAAAAGCATCGAATGCGACATTCTGCCCGATGGCTCCATGGATTTCCCGGATGAGGTACTGGCCACATTCGATCTGGTAATTGCCAGCATCCACTCCCGCTTTAAAATGACAGAAGAGGAAGCCACTGCTCGCATCCTTAAAGCAATGGAAAATCCGTATGTAACCATCATTGGTCACCCCACGGGGCGGCTACTGCTGGGACGGGAAGGCTATCCGTTAAATCTGCGGAAAATTCTGGAACATGCTGCCCGGCTGGGAGTCGCCATCGAGCTCAACGCCAATCCGCACCGCCTGGACCTGGATTGGCGCTGGCTGCGAGAAGCCAAACGGTTAGGGGTAAAAATCGCCATCGGGCCAGATGCTCACCAGGTCGAAGGGTTAAAGGATATGCGTTACGGCGTAGGCATTGCCCGCAAGGGCTGGTTGGAAAAATCCGATGTACTCAACTGCTTATCGGTAGAGGAACTGCTCCAGTTTGCCCATGCCCGGCGAAGGTAATTCCCCTGTGAAGGGAAAAATTAGAAGAACACCCGTTCGGCAATTTCGGCAATGGTATTCCCAATGGCAATGGAAGCCGTAGCTGCCGGCGATGGCGCATTCAGTACGTGCACCATGTGCGGCACTTCCTCAATGCAGAAGTCATCCACCAGAGCTCCATCGTGCCGTAACGCCTGGGCACGAACTCCTGCCCCACCCGGTACCAGGTCACTCTCCTGTATTTCCGGAATCAATTCCTGCAACGCCCGGGTAAAGGCACTCTTCACAAAAGAACGGTAAAACTCGCCCAAACCGGTTTTTAAATACTTACTGGCTAACTTCCAGAAGCCCGGATACAAGAAAGTATCCAGCGTATCTTTCAGCGAAAAGCTGGTTTTGGTATAACCTTCGCGTTTAAACGCCAGCACCGCATTGGGTCCGGCTTCCACTCCCCCTTCAATCTTGCGGGTAAAATGCACCCCCAGAAAAGGAAATTCCGGGTTGGGTACAGGATAAATTAAATTTTTCACCAGATAGGCCTTCTCCGGTGCCAGTTCGTAATACTCGCCCCGGAAAGGTACAATGCGCAGTCCCGGCTCCACCCCGCACAACTTGGCAATGCGATCGGATTGTAGCCCCGCACAATTAATCAAATTCTTCGCGTGTATATCCCCACGGGTGGTTTCCAGTATCAGCTCATCCGGCATATTTCGAAAACCGATTACCCGATGCCCCAATTTAATTTCCGTACCCTGCTGCTGGGCAATTTCCGCAAACTTCTCCGTCACCTTCACATAATCCACAATGCCGGTTTCGGGCACCCACAATCCCTCAATGCCTGCCACATGTGGCTCATACTCCTTCAGTTCCTCCCCCTTTAACCGTTTAATATCCGTCAATCCATTGGCAATTCCCCGGCGCTGCAACTCCTCCAGAATAGGAATCTGTTCCTCCCGCGTGGCAACCACCAGCTTCCCGCATCGTTCGTGGGGAATCCCGTGCTCCTCACAAAAATGGTACATATATTCCCGGCCCAATGTACAGTTCTTTGCCTTCAAACAGCCGGGTTTATAAT
>JALXCH010000094.1 GCA_026991005.1 Calditrichia bacterium
CCATAGGCGGACGAGGCATGATGGTAAACAGCTACATGAATACCATGGAATTTCGCCTGGGGAATCCTCTCTTCCTGCGAGTGAATCTGGGTGTCATGAACACCCCGTTCAACTCCTTTAATAATCCCGCTCTCAATGGAACGCGTTTTTTTGGTGGCGCCGAACTGGATTACCGTCCCACCCGGAATAGCCTGATTAAGGTGGGTGTAAATATTGGACCGGATATGTACTATTATTCCCCGCTTTATTCTCCTTATCGCAACTATCGATTTGGGGATTACGGCAATTCGTGGTCCTGGTAACGAATTTGGGAGCATTACGGCGAGCGATAAGAGTGAAGGCATAGGAGATAGGCAAATTTGGCGAGACGCACACGACGAAACATTTCCGATAAACGTATCCGAGAAATCATAAAAGAACAACTGGAACAGGGGAAGGAGGCCTCTCCCAGAGGAGGAGTCCCGCAGCGGAGTGCATCTCTGCGGATGGTGCTGTATGGTGCAGGGTTTTTGGTGTTAGTTGCCGTGTTGTTCCTGCTGCTCCGGAATGTGGATTTTTCCCGTTTTTCGGAGCGAGCATCCACTCCGGTGGCTAAAAACCAGCAAACAGCATCCGCCACACGTAATCAATCTTCACCTGAGCAGTCCCCGCCAGAACCGGCTCCCGAAGATCTGATTCAACCGGTAACAGGTAAACCGCAGGTGGAAGTGCTCAATGGTTGCGGTGTAAACAAAATTGCCCATACAACCTCGCGCTATCTCCGCAAACAGGGTTTCGATGTAGTTTATTTTGGAAATTACAAACGTAGGGATGTTGATAAATCGCTGGTGATTAGCCGCACCGGGCATATGGAGATTGCCCGAAAACTGGCAGAAGTACTGGGAATTCCGCCCGAGCGTACAAAAAAGGAGCTGAATCCCAGCAAGCAACTGGAGGCTTCGGTTATTCTGGGTAAAGATTACAAAACGCTTAAACCTTTTTTGAAGAAATAAACTCTTTCTCCCGCCCATGCCGGGGAACTTTCGGTAACCCATTACCGGAAGTGTGGCTGAGAAGAAAGAAAAATCCTGGTTCACAGGATTATTTTTTTGAATAAAATCAGGAAATAAAAAGGAGCTCTATGACTTCACAGGAATTGGCAGATAAAATTGCCCGGCTGGCCTGGCAGAAAAAGGGGATGGACATAGCCATTTTAGATCTGCGAGAGCTTACCGATGTGACCGATTTTTTTGTAATCGTTAGCGGCGAGTCGGAATTGCATGTGAAAGCCATTACCGATTTTGTGGAAGAAGAATTGGAGAAAGAAGGAATCCGCCCTTGGCACAAAGAGGGCTACCAGCACCTGAACTGGGTGTTACTGGATTTTGTGGAGGTGGTAATCCACATATTCCGCCCGAATTTCCGGGAATTTTACGATCTGGAACGCCTGTGGGGCGATGCAAAAATAACACGGTTGGAGGACGATGTACCAAATTGAATCGTATTTAAAGGAAAAGATTGAAGCAGTACTTCAGCAGAAAGGGTTTCCGGAAACGGACTACGTTTTCGAGCGGCCGCGGCTGGAGAAGTTTGGGGATTTAAGTACCAATGTAGCCATGCAACTGGCACGGGTCCTCAAACGAAATCCCCGGGAAGTGGCAACGGAAATTCTACAGGAGTTGCACCTGGATGAGAAGCGAATTACCCGGGTGGAAATCGCCGGGCCGGGATTTTTGAATTTCTTCTTCAGTCCCACCTTTTTACAGGAAGCGGTGGCAGATATTATTCAGGAAGGGGAGCAGTTCGGTCGGCATCAGTTTGCTGCCGGCAAAACAGCGCAGGTGGAGTTTGTGAGTGCCAATCCCACCGGTCCCCTCACGATTGGTCATGGACGCCAGGCAGTTCTGGGGGACACCATTGCCAATTTCCTGGAATGGGTGGGTTACCAGGTGACGCGGGAGTATTATTTCAACAATGCCGGCCGGCAAATGCGAGTGCTGGGCGAATCGGTGCGCCTGCGCTATCTGGAGTTGCTGGGGGAGACGGTGGAATTCCCGGAAGACCACTACCAGGGAGAATATATCCGGGATATTGCGCGTCATATTTACCAGAAATATGGCGATAGTTTGAAAGATTCCCCCGATAGTCCGGTTTTTAAAGAAACGGCCGAGCAGCTTATTTTTGAAGATATTAAAAAAACACTGGCACGTCTGGGAATTGAGTTCGATTCCTTCTTCAACGAGAAAGATTTGTACGAAAATGGCGATATCGAGCGGGTAATTCAGTTCTTCAAAGAAAAGGGGCTGGCTTACGAGAAGGATGGTGCCCTCTGGTTTAAATCCACGGAATTTGGGCTGGAGAAGGATCGGGTGATTGTGAAGAGCACCGGAGAGCCGACCTATCGCTTGCCGGATATTGCTTACCACCGCA
>JALXCH010000095.1 GCA_026991005.1 Calditrichia bacterium
CTGCATCCTTTTGCGGTGGATCTGCTTCCTCCGGCGGCACCGCAGATTACCGGAAATTACCCGGCCATTGTTAGTGAGGAGGTACTTTCGGTTAGCGGAAAAAAGGAGAAGAAAGCCCGGCTGTTTGTGCAGGATTCGTTGCGCGAGGAATTCACCGGGCAGGAAAATTGGACGGTAGATCTTCCCGTACCGCAGGATTCCCTCTACCAGTTCCGCTTTTACCAGGTGGATTCGCTGGGGAATCCCGGAGATACCACCGTGTTCATGGTGCTGGCAGACCACCAGCCACCGCAACTTCTGATGACGCCGATTTTACTCCTGAAATATTCCAGTTCCGGCAACCAGTACGCGGAACTGACTCTGAATTTTTCCGAGAATGTGCTGCTCACCTCGTTAAGTAGCATCAAGCTGAAAGGAGCTACGGGAGAGCAGATTACCTTATCCGGCTCGCCTCTGGGTTCTCCCGCTGCAATCCAGGTACTTTCGATTCACTCGGCTTCTGCCCTGAATACCATTCGCCAGTGGATTGAGCAGCAAACAGCCGTCACCCTCTCGATTGAGGCGCAAACGGTGCAGGATATGGCCGGGAATCGCAATGCCGAGGCAATCGAGAGCCCGGTACTGGTGCAGGTGCAAAATCTGGTGGCGGCATTCACCCCGCTGGATCCCTACTTAAATCCCGATTCCCGAATTCATCGGGACACGCTGTGGGCACGCATCATTCTACAGCCGGGGAATCGGGATTCGCTGCTTTTGCTGCTGCAGGTGCAGAACCACCTGGGCGAGGATGTGTTTCGATTTTCCCGGGCAGTGAATTTGCAGGGGCAGGAGCGGGTTTCGCTAAGCCCGGGATTTATCCAACGGGTGGGTGGCAGCGGAACCAGTTGGGACACCCTGCTCTGGGCGTTCCCGGTAGCGGATTTACCCGAAGATAAATATACCGCCAGCGTCTCCGTGCAATCCTTTTTGCAGGGGGCAGCCAGTTTGTTCTCCTCATTTCACTTCTGGGTGGATGGCACCGCCCCCGTGCTGAAGGCAATTTCTCCCATTTCCGGGCATACCGTGCACTACATCAGTCCCCAACCTACCTTTGTATTGCACTACCGGATGCATTTGAAGGACTCGCCCATTGATTCGGTAAAAGTGGAATTCGATCTTGCTCGCCAGGGCAGCCAATCGCCCTGGCGTTTGGTGCAACCGCTGGAACCGGTTCCGGAAAAACCCGGGGTGTTCGCCATTGATTTGAAGCAGCGCAACATTACCCTGGTCAATGGAATCCGCACCCTGCGCTTTACCTGCCAGGATAAATCCGGAAACGAAAGCCAGGTGAGTTTTACCTACAATGTGAATGTTTCTCCCGGGAATGAAATAGCCGATTTGTACAACTATCCTAATCCCTTTAATCCCTCGGGGGGCGAGGTGACGTACATTTCTTTCATCACGGGGATTGAGGGGCTTGTGGAATTGTACATTTACGATTTGAGCTTCCATCTGGTGTATTACCGGAAATACAGCATGAGCGAGCTGGGGATGGGGAGCAAACGCAAGACGTTAACCTGGGATGGGCGCAACCTGCGCGGGCAGGTAACGGCTAACGGAATTTATCTGGCTCGCATTGTGATTAACGACTTACGCAGCCAGATTCTGAAAATTATGGTGAATAACAAATAGAGGGACGGGGAGCAATGAAACGGTTCATGGTGATTTTCTGGCTTTTTAGCGGGTGTTTTTCCGGGCTGTGGGCTGGGGGAAGTGTAACGGCATTTTTACAAATCCAACCGGATGCAACCTCCCAGGCACTGGGGAGTGCTAATCAGGCCTATTCGGTGGGTGCAGCCGATGTGTTTATTAACCCCGCCCTTTTGTCGCAGCACCAGCATCTCAGTTTGCAGTTTACCAACATCGCAGATTGGGATCTGTACTATTACCTCTCCACCGCACTGGTTTACCCGTTGAATCTGAACAACGCTCTGGGAATTGGGCTGGTGGGCATGTCCGTCCCCGGCATCCAGGGATTTGACGAGTATGGGAATGAACTGGAGGAAATCTCCAACTATCAGTTTGCCGTCTATCTCTCCTACGCCCGAAAATTTTACCCCTTTGCGCTGGGGCTTACCGTCAAATATGTGCAGATGGGCTTTTCGGGGAGTAATTTCGAGAATCTGGGCAAGGGTGCCGGATTTGAGATTGGCATGCACTACATCATCAATCAGTCCTTTTCGCTGGGTTTTACCTATCGTAACGATTTTGAGATGTACTGGAAGCATGGTTACACCGACCATAGTCCCCGCAGTTTAAGCATGGGGATTAGCTTTCTGCCGCGCTGGGTGCGTCCCGGCTTTATGAAGCTGCTGGTGGGGTTCGACCAGATGAACGATTACCCCTTGCGCTTAAACAGCGGGCTGGAACTGCAACTGGTGGAGCGCCCCAGCGGGCTCACCTCCTTTGCCATCCGCGGTGGTGTGGGCAATTTTAATCTGGAAACCCGGGATTTAAAAATCGACCCGGAAATGCTGGTGAATTCCGAACAGCTTTTTACCGCCGGTGCCGGATTTACCCTGGGAAGCGAAACGGGACTGCGTGTAACCGTGAATTATGCTTTTAAATACATGAAAATTCTCGATCATCAGCACGTCTTAACCACGCAATTTAATTTTTAACAAAGAGGTTCAACATGCGAAAAGCCATATTTTTGCTTCTCTTCTTCTGGATTACCTGGGCAGGCGCCAAAAGCTATCTCCCCATTGCGCTTTACGATTGGAACGGGGCATCCTTTAAAATTCGCACCGCTGCCCAGTACGGCGATTCCCTCTACCTCTTTACAGACAGGCGCATGGTGGCTATTTTCGATACTCGAACCTACGAAATGCATTTTTACAATTTCCAGCTTCCGGATTTTGATTGGGACAAGGTGTACCACATGGAAGTGTTCCATCCCGATGAACTGCTGCTCTGCTCGGACAAAGGGTTGTTCAAACTTTCGATTCCGCAACAACAGGTGGATTTACTTCAGCCCGGGTTTTCCAGAGAAAAACCGGTGATGACCCGAAAATTCGGTGAATACATTTTTGTGCTTTATTCCGATGGGCTGGTAGTAGGGGATGGAAAGAGCTGGAAAAAGATTACCATTCAAAGACCGGGAGTCATTAAAAAATATCGGCAGCTGGTGCTCTCTGCCAGCGGAGACATCTGGCTGCTGGGGGATGAAGGGGTGTTGCAAATCTCTCGCGAGCGCCAGATTTTGTATTCCCGCAACAACCTTTTCCGCGAAAAACTGCTTATGCTGCAAAAGTCTGTGCTGGGGGAACTGGTCCTCTTAACCCAAAAAAACATCTGGAGCTGGAGTGGGGAAAAATGGAAACACCTGGCACGATACAAAGAGGGCAATCGCCTCTTTATCGATATGATGGGAATCCCCTGGGTGTACGGCGACGGAAGTTTCTACATGTTCGACAAAGGCACCATGGTGCCCATCCGCATGCCCGGCGTGGTGAAGGATGCCCGGGTGCAGGAGGTGTTTGTCAATTCCCGCAACGACATGTTTTTTCTTGCTCCCGAGCAGATTTTTGCCTTCCACAACTTTGTGTACCAGCCAGAAAAAATTAGCTCCTTGTTAATGGTGAAGGGCAAGCAGTTGCTGAAATGGGGTACCTGGCAGTTCTTCCCCCGTGTATTTCGCCAGATGGAAGCCGGATATGAATCCTTTTCCCTCTCGGAGAAAAAAGATTTCTGGGATAGCAAACTCAATTACTTCTTTACCGGAGGAATGAATTATTCTCCGGAGGACGTCATCCGGCACACCATGGAACTGGAGAAAAACACTCCGGAGAAACGCTCTCCGGAGTTTGTGCGCACGTTGCTCTTCCAGAAGGATCCCGACCTGGCAATTTACTATCAGAAAAAGTTGAGCCAGACGGTTACCCGCCCCACCCAGATTGTGGAGGAAACTTACCAGCTGGGACATCTCTACCAGTTGAATGAACAACCCGGGCTGGCGTTTGCGGTGTTCCAGACGTTGTTAAATACTTACAGCATCTCTTCTCGCTCCACGGATTGGATGCTGCTGTATCTGGCGCAGCACAGCCAGAAGGAGGAAGACACCCGGCGCTACTGGGAGGTCTTGCGCAAGAACGGCAAAAACCCGGTGGTAATCAGTTACGCCCGTTTTGCGGATTATGCCAGTTTTGCCAGGCGGTATGTGCTGCAGCGAGCGGACACCATTATGGATGTGCAGCAATTTCCCTGGGCGTTGAATTACCAGTCCCTGTGCGCCAGCAACGAAGGGTTGTGGGTGGTTTCTTCTACCGGTGAGCTGAAGCAGTACGACCCTGCCAGCGGAGAGTCCCGCCGCATTCCCCGCGGGCGGGGAATGAAGAAAGTGATTTCCACCCGGCTGGGGGTGCTGGCTTTAACCCGAAGCGGTCAGGTGAAGCGGGTAACCCCGGAGGGAGTTCAGGCGCTGGAACCTCCTCCCGGCAACCGCCAGCAAATTCTGGATATCTGGGTCGATGAAACCATTCCCTTTTTGCGCACCCGGAAAACTGTATTTTACTTCGACATGACCAACGGCCAGTGGAAACAGATGCAGCTCCCGGTCATGATTCAGGGATTCGATATCATCAAAATTCTACCGGGGCTGGAGGGTGTGTGGTATGTGGTAACGGCTAATGCGGTGTATGCCTTTTATCCGGGAACCTCCCGCATGGAGAGTCTCTCGCTGCCTGGTGAAGTCATCCGCATTTTTGATGCCATCAGCCAGGAAGCCGAAGGGGTTTATTTTGTAACCAATGCGGGTTTGTACCAGTTTGTGGATGGGAAATGGCGGAGCATTTCTCCCCGCCAGGGCTACTGGGGACAGAAAACCCGCAAGCTGGAAGCCTCTTTTTCGGGCGATATTCTGCTGGCTCTGGCCGATTCCACGGTGCATTTGCGCATTAAAAATATCTGGTTGTCCAGCCACGTGCTTCCCGAGAGCGAAGACCCGCCTGTTCTGGACGCGGCGCTTACTCCCGAAGGGGATGTGTATCTGGTCTCTCCGGATACGGTGCGGCTCTGGCGGCGGGGAAAGTCGGATATGTACAACGTTGCCCTCAATGCCATTCGAACCGCCCACTATTTGTGGGAAAACAATTTATTGGAGGAATTGAGCGTATTTCTGGAGCGCTTTACCAACCATCCTTTGCTGGAGCAGTGGTCGCACGAATTTCGGGCGCGTACCCTGCTTCACCTGAAAAAATACGACGATGCTTACGAAGAGTACCGCCTGGGCTTGAAGCTGAATAAGAAAAATCCCTGGATTTCCGATACCACCTGCCTGGCACTGATGTATTCCTTTATTCAGGAAGGAAGCTGGAAGAATGTGCTGAAAACTGCCGGACTGATTTTGAAGAACTTCCCGCACACCTCTTACCGGCGCTTTTTGAATGAACTGCTTCTGCAGGCAGCGCTGGAAGGCGAGTGGGAAAACGATTTACCCCGGCGTCTAAAGCTGGTGCAATGGCTGGTAGAGCACGATACCGATGCGGCCAAAAATCTCCGCTTGCTGCGCTGGTATCACATTTTATTGCTGCGGCATTATTTCACCGGTAAAAGCGATGCGCTGCAATTTCTGGAAGCTGCCACCCAGCTGCTTCCGGAATCGGAATACACTCCGATGTGGCAGTATCTCATTTACCGCCAGAAGCAGAAGACCATGCCCGGCAATACGTTCTATTCCCAGGTGCGGGAGTTAATGAATGAGACCGGTGAGAAATTTCTGAAATCCCTTTACGGGGAATTGGTGATGGAAAGCTGGCTGAAGACCATTTTTAAGCAACCTTAAACCGGAGTTAAGTAAAAGGAGGGAAATAAACGGATTTCGTCGATATTACCCGAATTTGCAGTTGGGGAGTAGAGGTTTTGCAGAGTGTGTGAATTCATAAATCAGGGGAGAGGATGATGCGTGCAAGGAGTTTTTACAGGGAGTTCAGGAGTCGAGTGCCATCAGGTTGGGTAGCCTGGTTGCTGTTGCTGGTGGGGCTGTGGTTTGTGCAGGGAATGGCTCTGGAAGTGGAACTCTGGAAGGATTTCTCCTCCCGGGAGAACATCCGGCTCAATGCAGTAACGGCTACCGGGGACAGCATGTTTTATTTTGTGGGGAGCTTCTTACCTTCCGGGGAAACCAACACCCGGGGACTTCTTCTGAAGACCGATTACAACTTTCGGGAAGTGTTTGCCAGACCCATTCTTCCTGAAGATGGGGCGCTGGTTTTAACGGATGTGCTTCCCCTACCCGGCGGTGGTGTGGCGGTGCTGGGTACGGAGTACCGCACCGAAGGGATGCGGGCGCTTCTTCTCTTTTTTTCGGATTCCGGTGAAGAAGAGCAGCGGTCTTATCTGGAAATGGACGAAAATGTGGTGACCTACCGGTTTGTTCGCCAGCAGGATGGCACATTTCTGGTGGCAGGATACACCATGGGCTCTCGCATCGAGAGCAAAGATGGTGTGGTGCTGGCGGTGGATGGTTCCGGAAAAATTAAATGGGTGCGCAAAACGCGCGAGACGGGGGAGGATGCCCTGACGGATATTCTGCTGGCTCCCGATGGAACCATTTACGCTGCGGGATATGTGCACGATGCTGCGACCGGAGGAGATAATGGGTTGTTTGTGGCTCTCTCTCCCCGGGGAAAGCTCTCCAATAAAAAAGTGTTCAGCGAGAATCTCCCTCTGCGCTATGTTTCCCTGGCATTTCTCAACGAGAATGCCCTGGCTCTGGCGGGATATCAGGACAAGAAAGGCATCTGGAAAAAAGAAGCGCTGGTGAAGGGATTGAAACGGGATGCGGGAATTTCCTGGGAGAAGATCACTCACCTGCCGGGGGATCAGGAGTTCCGCCGGGTGATTCCTTCCTGGCGCAATAGCTACTTTGCGGTGGGGGTAAAGGAGAAACGTGCCCAGAAAAAGCGCGCCGTATTTCTGTGGGAAATTTCGGAGAGCGGAGCGAAGCTGGAGAGCAAAACGGTGTCTCTCCCGTTTTCTGCCGAAGCAAAGGATGTTCTTCAACTGGGCAATGGGGATGTGGTGGTGTGCGGATTTGTAGAAACCGGTAGCGGCAGCCGGGGGCTGGCGATTCGCTTAATCGATCGCAATCCCTTACCGGAGTTTCAATCCGCCCGGCTTACCGTGCGCTATTCCGGTACCACCGGAGCGTCCAAAATCCTCCTCACCGAAGATGGGCAGGTTCAGTTTGCCATCAACAACCCGGCGCGCTTCCCCATGCGGGAGGTCTGGTTGCAAATTACCGTGGCAGATTCAACTCTGCGCACCATGTACGACACCACCCTGACGGGCATTTACCTGAATGCTTCCGGAGACTACCATGGCAGTATTCCGGTAAAGCTGATGGAGCAGCCCATCTCTAAAATGGCACTCATCACGGCCCGGTTGTGGTACCAAGGGCAGTACCTGTTAACCGAGAAAAAACTTCAATTGCCTTTCGAGCTGCCGCCCCCGCCCCGGTTTGCGCTCCGGGCAGTGCAGTTTTTAAAGGGAGACAATTCCCGCTCCATTTTGCAGAAAGTGCCGGTGGGCGAAAAAGCGCTGATTCAATTGACCGTGGAAAATACCAGCGAGTACTGGGCGGGAGGAGTGAGGGTGCGCTGGACGCCCAAAAGCTCTCTGGTGGAGATTATTGGCCTCTCCGCCAGAACCGTGGGGAATGTTCCTCCCGGCGGAACGTTTGATGTCACCTTTGCCTTTTCCCTCAACCCCTCGGTGGGGGGCGAAGGGGAAATTCCCTTCGAGCTGGAAGTGCAGGAAGCCACCCGGGAAACGCGCAGCGTGCTGTACGGGAAAATTCCTTTCCACAAGCCCGAAACTGCCCCGGTGGTTGCCGCTAAAAACGAAACCCCGGCGGAAGAAAATTTCCCCGATCCCGACATCGATGTGGAGAATGAGATTGAAATGGGGCACATTTATCGGGACAACGCCTTTGCGGTGATTATTGGAAATAAAAATTACCGGGGGAATGGTCACATTCCCGAAGTGACCTACGCCCATCGGGATGCCCGGCTGATGGCGGAATATTTCGAGAAAGTGCTGGGACTTAAAAAAGGCAATATCTTCCTCCTGCTGGATGCTACCAAAGCGGATTTCGACCGCTTCTTTGGCATCGCCGGAAATCCCA
>JALXCH010000096.1 GCA_026991005.1 Calditrichia bacterium
CCACCAACATGCCACCGCACAATTTGAACGAAGTGGTGGATGCCATTGTGGCAACCATTGATAATCCGGAAATTGAACTGGAAGAGTTGATGCAGCACATTTCCGGGCCGGATTTCCCCACGGGCGGGATTATTTTTGGGGCCGAGGGGATTAAAGAAGCCTACGCGACCGGTCGGGGAAAGATTGTGGTGCGGGGTCGGGCCAGCATCGAGCACACCCGGAACAACCGCTCTAACATCATCATCACCGAAATGCCGTATCAGGTGAATAAAGCCTCCTTTATCGAAAAAACGGCGGATCTGGTTCGGAACAAGAAGATAGAAGGTATCAGCGATATTCGCGACGAATCCGATCGGGACGGGATTCGGGTGGTGATTGAACTAAAACGGGAAGCCCAGCCGGAGGTCATCCTCAACCACTTATACAAACATACGCAGTTGCAGACCACCTTTGGCATTATTAATCTGGCGCTGGTGGATGGGGTACCCCATGTACTCACCCTGAAGCAGCTTATCCAGCATTTCATCGACCACCGGCATGAGGTTATCATGCGGCGGACGCGCTTCGAACTGCGCAAAGCAGAAGAACGGGCGCACATTCTGGAAGGTTTGAAAATCGCGCTGGATAACATCGACGAGATTATTGCCATCATAAAAAAATCGCGCAATCCCGAGACGGCAAAAAATAATTTGATGAAGCGCTTTGGCCTTTCGGAGATTCAGGCCAAAGCCATTCTGGATATGCGCTTGCAGCGGCTCACCGGCCTGGAGCGCAAAAAGATTGAGGAAGAGTATCGGGAAGTCATTAAAACCATCGAGCGCTTACGGGCAATACTGGCCAATCGCCAGTTGCAAATGCAGCTTATTAAGGATGAATTGATCGAGCTGAAAGAGCAGTATGGCGATGAACGCCGGACGGAGATTGTGGAAAATTTCGAGGAATTTTCCATCGAAGACATGATTGCCGAAGAGGATATGGTGATTACCATTTCGCGGGATGGTTACATCAAGCGGTTTCCGGTAAGCGGATATCGGCGTCAGCATCGCAACACCCGGGGGCATACCGGAGCGGTGGCAAAAGGCGACGATTTCATCGAGCATCTTTTCATTGCCTCTACCCACCACTACATCATGTTCTTTACCGATCTGGGGCGCTGTTACTGGCTAAAAGTACACGAGCTGCCCCAGGTGGGAAAGGCAGGTAAAGGGCGCGCCATTGTCAACATGCTGCACCTCGGGAAGAAGGAAAAAATTACGGCGTTTGTGACCGTCAAGGAATTTACTTCCGATCAGTATCTGATTATGGCTACCCGCCAGGGCATGGTGAAAAAGACCGTGCTCAGTGCCTATGGGCATCCTCGTCGGGATGGCATTAACGCCATCAAACTCAATCCCGGTGACGAGCTCATCGAGGTCAAACTGACCGATGGCACCAGCGACATCATTCTGGCCACCTCCAAAGGCATGGCGATTCGCTTTAATGAAAAAGAAGTGCGAGAAATGGGGCGTGTGGCCAGTGGTGTTCGGGGCATCCAGCTGGATAAGGATGACCGCGTGGTGGGTATGGTGGTCGTCAAGCGTGAAGGAACGCTTCTCTCGGTAACCGAGAACGGGTTTGGAAAACGCACTTTGATTAGTGAATATCGGGTAACCCACCGCGCCGGTAAGGGAATAAAAAACTTTAAGGTCAGCGAAAAAACCGGTCGTGTGATTTCGGTGAAGGAAGTGGTGGATAGTGACGACTTGATGCTGATTAGTGCCCGAGGGGTGCTGCTGCGGATTCACGTGGGGAACATTCGAGCCACCGGTCGGGATACCATGGGAGTTCGCCTCATGCGCCTGGATGACGGAGATGTGGTGAGTGATGTGGCACGCATCATCACCAACGGTGCCGATTGAAATTTTTGAAATGGAATAGATTTGTTAAGAAGGTCGGGAGCTTCCCGGCCTTTTTTATTTCACAAAATTCATTCTTTTCTTTTTAGCTAAATATCAAACCGCTTTGTGTCGAGAAATATTTACCATGAGTCCTATTCCTGTTGTGGATTATTTCAGGATAATGTACTTTTATCAATTTGCTGGAGAAGAAAAACAGCGAGTATGTAAATATAGTGCGAATCTAACCTTTTATTTAATAATAAGTTGCTATGGTTAATAGTACGACTGTGAAAAAAATGTCATGCTCTGGAAAAAGTGTGGATTTTAGAAATTTTTTATATTATATTTTGAGAAATTGGTAACGATTTGGAGGACGTATGAAAAAAATATCCGATTCAACCATACGGCGCCTGTCCAAATATTACCGCTCTCTGGAATATTTGATTGAGCAGGGGGTGGAAACCGTTTCCTCCGATACTCTGGCAGAAATGGATGGAATAACCTCGGCACAGGTGCGTAAAGACCTTTCCTTTTTTGGTACCTTTGGAAAGCGGGGATTTGGATACAACACCCGTGCATTGAAAAAGCAGATTGAAAACATTCTGGGATTGTATCGTACCTGGAACGTGGCTATTGTAGGAGCGGGAAATATCGGTCGGGCGCTTACAGAATATGCCGAGTTTAAGAAACAGGGATTCATTATTCGGCTGATATTGGACAAAGATCCCAAAAAAATTGGTCAGCAGGTACAGGGAATCACTGTGCGAGATATTAAGGATCTGGATGAGTTGGTGAAGGAAGAACAGATTGACATTGGTATAATTGCTGTTCCCGCAGAGAGTGCCCAGAGTGTAGCGGACAAACTGGTGGCGGCAGGCATTAAAGCTATATTGAATTTTGCACCCCGAAGCATCAAAGTGCCACCGGATGTGATGGTGAAAAACGAGAACATGGCCGTGGAGATGGAGGCTTTAACCTACTATTTGTCGAATAAAACATAAAAAACAGAAAATTCTGGATGGAATAAAAAAACTCCCGAGAATAAATGTTCGGGAGTTTTTTTGTTCTGAAGAACTCCTTTTCTTACCTTGATTTACCATTAATACGAATAAGATGGTCAAATTGTATTGATTTTCGCAACAAATAAAGCTAATTGTCATTCTGAGTCCCTCCCCAGGAGGGACGAAGAATCTCAATATTTTGCGCAAGCCGGACGATACATCTCGTCAGTAAAGTCTTTGTTTAGCATTTTTTACAAATGTGCATTGGGAGATGCACCCGGAAATAAAGGTTCTCTTGCGCAATGGGAGAATAAGGGACTAAAACACCACCCACCAGAGGAAACTCCCAATCATGGCCAGTGCCAGGATAATTTTGAACAGGCTTCCCGCAAGGAAGCCAATCAGGGTACCCCAGCCGGAGCGCAAAGCGGAATTTCCCGAGCGTCCCACCAGTAATTCCCCCGTAACCGCACCAATAAAGGGGCCCGCCAGTATCCCGATAAAACCAAGGAATAAAATTCCCAGCACACCACCAATAATAGCTCCCCAGATTCCCGCCCGGGAAGCCCCATACTTTTTCGCCCCAATGGCACCGGCATAGTAATCCAGAACCACGCTGAGTATTGTTAAAACACCCCAGAAAGCCATGGCACCGGCACCATAATCTATCCAGTGGTTAAATAATCCGTAAATGAGAAAACCCAGATAAATCAGTGGTATCCCGGGGATCATGGGCACAATGGTGCCGATGAGCCCTACCAGCATGATAAAGAAAGCGAGAATAAAAGCAACTGTGCTCATAATAAACTCCCTGCTAACCGCGTTGAATCCACTGATTTAATTTATCCCGTAACCAGAGATCCTGTTCCGTTAGTGCCGGGTATTTCCCGGCCAATATTCGTTGACGAGCGGCTTCGTACAGAATCACCGCTGTTGCTACGGAAACGTTCAAACTCTCTACCATCCCGAACATGGGAATTTTTATGGTCACATCAGCTATGTCCAGAGCCTCCGGAGAAACACCGCTATGTTCATTACCCATAATAATAGCAGAGGGTTGCGTCCAATCGATGTCGAAAATACTGCGGGCGCCAGAATCCACATAAGTGGCGTAAATGGTAAATCCCTGCGCTTTTAAATACTGGCGCAGCTCTTGCGCCTGCCGATGTTTTACGGTATCGACCCATTTTTTAGCCGACGCGGAAGATTTTTTACCCAGTTGAGGAAAGCTCTGGTTGGTGTACAGTAATTGAACCTCTGCCACGCCCACGGCATCGCAGGTTCGGAAAATGGCACTCACATTGTGCGGATCGTGAATGTTTTCGCACACTACGGTTAAATCGCGTTGCCGGTTTAGCAGCACCTGTTTCATACGAGCAATTCTTCGTTCTGTAGGCATGTTAATTCCAGCGTTTTTTCCTGGTAATTTCATTAAAAAAGTAATGGAATCAAAACAGGAAGTACTTTTCTCATTCGTGGAATTATCTGGGTAAATTTCAGTTCGTTTTATACTGTAAAATTATCGTTTTACCTATTTTCAAAAAACTGTATTTTAAAATCATTGAAATGGAATGAAAATTAAGGAATAGGGTTTTTAAAGAACAGAAAATTTAAAAGTAGATAATGGAATTAAATTCATATCCTATCAAAAATTAAAATTAAAACATGTATATTAGATAAATTTCTGTTGCGAAATTTTAACAATGTGGATAGGAAGTTATATGAGCAGAGAACCCGAAGTTCATTTTGATGCAATATTTTACCACTTCGGTTCATTTTGGCGAATGCATCATACCACTGAAATTTTAGGCTTCTTAAATTACCAGCACTTCTTAAAAGTAAAAATATTTCCGGATGTAAAATCTAAATCTCCAGTTCAAACAGCTCATCCATGGCCTCGGCGCCTGCTTTGAGTTTAATAACCCCTTCTTCGTGAAGAACACGCACATATTGTTGAATTTTATCTTTGACCTGATTGGCTGGTTCATGGGAAAATTTAACCCGCTTCAGAAACAGTTGAACCGCTTCTGGATGCTGCCCCATAATGTCGTAGCTTAATTGCGCTGCTTTCCGGGGATTTGCGTTAACCCAGCGAATGGCCTCCTCGAGTTCCTCCAGAAACAAACGCGCAATTTCGGGATATTTGCGGAGAAATTCCCCCTTAAACACCACACCGGCATTGGGTAATCGGTCGAACTCCGGCTGGATTTGTTTCCACAGCTCGCTGTAGGTTAAAGACACGTGCGCGTCCTTCCCGGCACCAAACAGGGCAAAACTGGCTTCCGGTTCCCGGAGCAGCACGGTATCAATTTCTCCCCGGATGAATTGCTGCATCATCACCCCGGGGCGACCGAATGGTTCCCCAAAAGCAAATTGAAAATCGTCCGGAGTGTAACCCAGCTTTTTCATTAAATAAGAAGTTACAGCAAAGGGAGGAGCGGCACGAAAAAGCGGTACATGGATGGTGTGCCCCTTCAGATCGGCAAAGCTCTCCGCTTTGTATCCCCGGGTAAGTAAATAGAAATTGTCCCAGACGTCAATGGAAGCCAGTTTGATATCTGTACCGTTTAAGAAGAGCTTTGCTACCGCCACCACCGCCGAAAAACTGATATCCGCCTTTCCGTTCACAATCCAGCCCATGTGTTTTTCCGTTTCGTACCACACTTTCATGTCTTCAATCTTTACTCGCTCCATTAAGCGGGAGGATTGCAGCAAGCGCATCAGCACAGGATACACCACCGGGGTAGCGGACTGGATGACAATGGGGATTTTTTTATCCGCACCAATTTTGAAAGAAGGAGCCACTTCCCGCGTTTTACAAAAATAGATATGATACCGAAAATCGGAGATTTTTTCGGTGTAGTGATCAAATCCCAGCGGCTTCAGCATGTTAATCAGAGGAATGGGTTCGAACATCTGAACCAAACGAAAGCCTTCTCCGTACGGAGTACGGTTGGCCACCTTAAGAATTTCCGTGAAGGGATCCTCCTTCCATCCGCGTACATCCAGCACTTCAAACTCATCTTTATATTCCAGCCAGCGGGAAACATCCCGTTTTTGTGGTTTTTTGGAATGAAAATGAACCTGGTATTCATAATCGGATATCTTTTCCGTGTAATGGGAAAATCCCATCTCCTCAGCCGTGTTTTTCAAAGGAACAGGATCGAAATTATTAATCACCGTTAAAGCCTGGTGCGGCTGAAGAGAGCGCAATTTTTTAATCACCTCCGGGAAGAAATAATCGTTCCGCTCCCGCACATCGAACAGAATAAACTGGCGAACGGTGTCCATCCAGGCTGGTCGTTCCCCGGTTTCCGCCTCCTGGGGAAATTCCTGCACACATTCCGGAAAAGCATTGTACAACTCATCTTCCGTCCCATTGGCTTTGTTGAGTTGATGGAGGAGTTCGCAAATGGAAATACCCCCGATTCGGGCCACATCATTAAACGTTGCCCATTTCGCCACCGTTTTATAGATAAGGGGATTGTTTAGTTTCGAGAATTTAGGTGAAATTTGAATTAAAATGTCCTTTAATTTCGGATTGGCATCCAGCGCCTCTTTAACCTTCGTTTTGCCGGTAATGACCATACTCACCTCTTTCTGTTTTTAGTACGCTCTTTTGATGCAAATGAATCTCAATAGTTACCTATAAATTATTTCCTTTTCCGAATCCCTGCCGCACTTATTATATTTTCCTTTGGTGAAAAAGCGATTCCAGAAAAATTAAAATTCGGAGATATTCTATGGAAAAGCCGGTTGTGCGAAAACCTATTCAGGATTTTTATCCCGATGAATTAAGCTACTGTTATGGATGCGGGCGGTTGAATGAGCATGGGCTGCATATTCAAAGCTATTGGGATGGTGAGAAATCGGTGGCTCACTACATCCCGCGTCCTTACCACATTGCCATTCCCGGTTACGTGTACGGTGGGTTACTGGCTTCGCTGGTGGATTGCCATGGAACCGGTACCGCCGCGGCTGCTGCCTATCAGGCTGCGGGCCGCGAACCGGGTACCGAACCTCCTTTTCGCTTTGTTACCGCTTCTTTGAAGGTGGATTATTTGAAGCCCACTCCTCTGGGGGTAGAACTGGAATTGATTGGCCGGGTAAAGGAAATTAAAGGACGAAAAGTAGTGGTGGATATTGAACTTTTTGCCGAAAATACATTGTGTGTGCGCGGTGAAGTGGTTGCGGTGCAGATGCCCGAAGGGATGATGCAGAAGAAGGAATAGAATGGAAGTGTGGCAGTAAATATTCTGGAGATGAACCGATTCCCCGTTTCTGAAGATGTTTTGAAATTCCGGGGCTGGTTGTTCAGGAAAACGCATTAATTTTCCCGCAGAAAGGCAAAATTCTCGCTGCATTTTTATGGTGATGTGAGCCCGATTAAGGAAATTTTTTCCACAATGCCCTACATTGCTACTGAAATGGATTTAATGAGAGCATGTTTCGGTGATCTTAAAATAGGGATAAAATGAATCGGGATACCGCCAAAATTCACGAAAACTATCGTTCTGCCCTGGAGCTGGCGCAGGAACTTTTGCAGCGGAAATTTCGCCAGCGGGGGTACGATATCATAGACCAGCAGGAGATGCTGAACGAACTGGCTCAATCTGCTCTGGCCGAAGAGGCCGTGGTGCGGTTGATTCAAACCGTTCCTTTCAACCGGGCTCTTTACCTTCCTGCACTGCAAACTGCATTGGAGGTGGTAAAAAAGACCTTCTTTCTGGAGTTGAATAAAAAACGGGTGGTACCTCTGGAAAAGATAGCAGGATTTCTTGGGCAGGAGGAATTAACCGTTTTTCCGGGAAGAGGAGGAGAAGAATTGCCCGCCGCCCGTAAAAAGGTTCTGCAGTTGTTACAGCGCCATTTATCTCCCGCCAGTTTTCGCTACCTCACCCGGTTGCTTGTCCCCAGCGATGGCAGAGAAGATGGGTTTGTGGAAGTGTTGCTTTACCAGCGGGATTGGATGACCCACCCGGAACGTATTCAACGCATCGAAGAAAGAATCCAGCAACTGCGCCGTCTCTATCCCAATGGAAAAATCGATTTTCAACCTTTGGATGATGTACAGTATCAGTTAACCGAGCAGCAAATAATTTCCTGTTACAAATTGGTGCTGGCAGGACTGGAACGTTCTTTCCCGCCTAACTTTTTCAGGTACGAACCCGAACGCCGCGCTGGCGTCATCGTTCGTTTTTTAGTGAACGATTATTTAAAGGACGATCCCCTGCGGATTTTGCGGGAGGAGGACGACACATTTTTCATTCGCTATA
>JALXCH010000097.1 GCA_026991005.1 Calditrichia bacterium
GAAGAAATGCAAGATGTAAAAATTTCGATAAATCGGCCCGTTGCAGCAATTTGTACTGGAAGTTTGGGGAGTTTAACCTACAATATGCTTCCGGGAAAGTAAAAGATAGAGAAAAAAGGGTCCTCCAATAATGGCGGTAATGATACCGACGGGAATATCGATGGGTGCCAGCATAGTACGCGCCAGTGTATCGCAGAGTACCAAAAAACCTCCACCAGCAAATAAGGCTGCGGGTAGTAAATAGCGGTGGTCAGGTCCAATGAGCAAGCGCATTAGATGAGGAACAATGAGCCCCACAAAACCAATGGGACCGGTAAACGCCACCACCATTCCTGTAATTAAGGATGCCAGCAAGAAGCTCCATCCCTGCACAGTTCCCACCCGAACTCCTTTGCTCATCGCCGCTTCTTCGGAGAGGCTAATCAAATTAAACATGCGGGACATTCCCACCAGGACGAGCACGCTTCCGAACCAGAAAGGCAGTAAACGAAGCACGTTTTTCATCTCCACCACATCCAGCCCACCCATCATCCAGCGAATCATTTGGTGGGTTTCGGTGAAATCCGCCAGAAAATGCACGACCAGCACCAGCGCGCTGAAGAAGTAACTTACCGTAACGCCAGCCAGAATCATGGTATATACGGAAATGCGTTGTTGGCGACGCGCAAGTAAAAACACCAGCGCCACGGTACCCAGACTCCCCATAAACGCCGCCACCTGAACAGTTGAGAAGCCACCTATCCGGAGCACCAGACCGGTTTTTATGGCGAGTACCGCTCCCAGTGTACCGCCACTGGACACCCCCAGCGTGTAGGGAGTCGCCAGGGGATTACGAAGCAGCGCTTGAAAAACCACTCCCACCAGGGACAAAGAAGCTCCGGCAATTGCTGCCATAATCACACGCGGTAGTCGCACCCGAAAAAAAATGAGACCGTCTGTGGTTGTTGTACCATGTAAATGTGCCAACACTGCCTGTAAATGGAGGGATTCGCTCCCCACAAAAGGGACAATGATAATTGTACTGATTAAAAAAAGAACGCTTCCCGCTAAAATTGTTTTCTTTTTCAAATTTTAACCCATCTTACTGTGCCCTGAAGAAATTCCATCAAATTTAGAGTCCCGGTGGGTTTTAAGCAAATTTTATATTTTCTGGTTGTACAATTGATTATTGGTTCTTACGGAATTTGAGTACATGACTTTAAAAAAATAAAAGGACATGGTAGCTTAGTTAATAAAAGTATGTAACAATAAATGAAAGGAAGCCACCATGTCCATAACTTTAATTTATCATCTTTTTGGTATAAGAGCAAAGTACAAATATATCCGGCATGAATACAAAAAAGGAGCTATTTATTTTACGATAGAACGCCCATTGGATGCATGTAGATGTGTCTATTGTGGTAGTAAGCGAATCAGGAGTCGAGGTAAAAAAGAGAGGATATTAAGAAATGTACCGGTCCCGTAGGGCTCCGTTCGGATCGGTAGAAAGCGCACCTATATTAAAGTGCATTTAAAGCGTTTAGAATGTTTGGAATGTGGTAAGATACTCCAGGAAGAAATTCCATTTGCAGACAGGAAGAAGAGTTACACCCGAGCTTTTGCAAGGTATGTGTTAGATCTATCCAGAGAGATGAGTATTAAAGCCCTAGCGGAGCATTTATCTGTAAGCTGGGATTTGATTAAGGAGATTCAGAAGCACCACCTAAAGAAAAAATATCGGAAGCTCAAGGCGAAGAGACTACGTTTTTTAGCTATTGATGAAATATCCACTCATAAGGGTCACAAATATTTAACCACAGTTATGGATTTAGAAAGTGGTGCGGTCGTTTATGTTGGTCGGGGTCGTAAAAGCTCCAGTTTAGATGGTTTTTGGCGTAGATTAGGTCGTTACAAAAAGAATATAGAGGCTGTTGCAATGGATATGTGGCCAGCCTACATCGATGCAGTAACCAGGCATTTACCGAATGCCAAGCTCATTCATGATCATTTTCATATCCGCAGGATCTGTATCAGATCGTAAGAATGTTCAATGAAAAGTTGAGTGAGTTAAGGCGTCAATTACACAGAGAAACTAAGGATTTAATGAAAAAAGAGGTATTAAAAGGTACACGGTGGTTACTGTTAAAAAACAGTTCAAATCTTGAGGTAGTGTAACAAATTTTGTGTAAATAGAAATAGCAGGAAAGGGAGGGAGCCCGTAGGGCGACCGACCTTTCCTACTGGTTATCCCGTTTTAACCTCCCCAAAGAGCTGTTTCTCTCTTGTGTAAAATGCATTTTGATCGTATAATTTAAATTTTTTACACAGGAGGAATTATCATGAAGCTTGACCAGGCTATTATCAAACAAATGGAAAAAGACATGGATAATGTTAAGACGGTTGATGATTTGTTT
>JALXCH010000098.1 GCA_026991005.1 Calditrichia bacterium
CAGATCCATCAGAAACGGGGTGCGCAGGAAAAATCCCAAAATAAACAGGGGAAATGCCAGCCAGGAGCCAAAATTGGTAACCGGCAAGATGGCATGGCGCAGTTGCAGAGGGAAATATCCCGTGTGATGCTGAATCACATGTCCGCACTCGTGGGCAGCAACCGCCACCGCCGCTAACGATGTTCCCCGATAATTTTCCGTAGAAAGCCGTACTTTCTTTACCCGGGGATCGTAATGGTCACTCAGAGTTCCTTCGGTCTCTTCCACTTCCACATCGTGGATGCCGTTCAGGTTCAGGATTTCGCGCGCCGCCTGATATCCGGTCATTCCCCGAAAATTTTTAATCTGACTATATCGTGCGTAAGCGCTTTTTACCTTCATCTGAGCATAAATAGCTAAAAACAGTGCTGGAATCAGCAAAATCATTGTTGGATCCCAGAAAAACATAAACGACCTCCATTAATTTTTTCCCTACAAAAATTAAGCAATTTTTAACCGTTCTCAAACAGTTTTGTTCCCGGGGCGATTCTCCGCTAAATCCGGAAAAAATATGGTAGAGGGCGAATTCGAATTGATTTCGGAATTTCCCTTAACCAAGAATCTATGCCGTTAACATTGGGAGTCCTGTCGTGAAATGGGATTGCGTACGGAGGGCTATGCAGGTTGCCGGTTCATTTTTGTGGTCGTGTAATAATCTGGAATTGATTTGTGGCACGTTAAATAATTATAAAAAGTACATTTTTCGAAAGTAA
This sequence comes from Calditrichia bacterium, assembly GCA_026991005.1. The sequence goes on from JALXCH010000098.1 coordinate 753, forward strand.
GGGATGAAATAGAAAAACCGGGGGCAAACTGGCATTAATATGAACCAATATTCACAAAATTAACCCGAGTTAAGTCAAAATAGTACAAGTTTTGAGTAAATTTTGTGTAGAACTCCCTTTTGTGTGTTTTTCATATTTGTTTATAAAATTAAGATAAAACTTGATTAAAATCTGTTCTATCAAAGAAATTCCGCTCTTCTACCAATTCATAAAGTGTCATCATAATAACGAAGGAGGCGTTCGTATGAGGCTCACGCTGAAATGGGTTATTGTTTTGATTGGAGGGATGCTTCTATCCTTGCACGCACAAGATAAATTGACGATTCGGGGGCGTGTAACGGATGAAAATAACGAACCGCTCCCGGCGGCCAATATTGTGGTGCAGGGCACTCAGTACGGTACCATCACCGATGATGATGGAGTGTATTTCTTCTCCATCCCGGCACCCGAAGGTGAAATCACGGTGGAAGCCTACTATATTGGCTATCGCACCGGTCGCCAGAAGGTGACGCAAACCACCGGAACGGTAACGGTGAATTTTGTACTGAAGCTGGATGCCGTGAAGGGGGATGAGGTGGTTGTTACCGGTACTTCTGTGGCTACGGCACGTAAACAATTGGGAAATGCCATCTCCACTGTGGAATTTCGAGAAGTGCGGGAGAGTGGTGCCCGGTCGCTGGACCAGGCGCTGGCCGGAAAGGTTCCGGGTGCTATTGTGCAGCAAAACTCCGGTAACCCCGCCGGCGGTATTTCGGTACGGTTGCGTGGTACCGGTACCGTCCTGGGTTCTGCCGACCCGCTTTATATTGTGGATGGGGTGATTGTCAACAACGAATCCCCGGTGTTGCTGCGCCTGGGTGGTTATGCTCAAAACCGCCTGGTTGATATTAATCCTGAGGACATCGAACGCATCGAGGTGGTGAAAGGAGCAGCGGCAGCGGCACTATACGGTTCCCGCGCTAACAATGGTGTGGTGCAAATCTTTACCAAGCGTGGTCGCCAGGGAAGACCTCGCATTACCTATTCTGCCAAAATGATGATTAATAGCCTGCGCAAGCGCTTCCCGGTGAATATGTATCCTTACAAAATGCAGGGCGATTCTCTGGTACCCGCTCAACGCTACGATTGGCAGGATTACATCTTCGAAACCAGTCCCGGTACCGAGCACTATCTCTCGGTTTCCGGAGGAACACCCACCACAAGTTACTTTGCTTCCGGGAGTTACTTTGCCAACGGAGGTATTGTTAGCAATTCTTCTTTTAAGCGAGTTTCTGCCCGCTTGCGTGTGGATCAAATCCTTAATACCTGGGCAAATCTGACTCTTTCCGGAAATTACATCTACTCTTGGAGCCATGAGATTCCCAACGGCGGTCTGGCCTCGAATTACGGTGCTCTTACCGGATTCATTTTCGGCCCCAATACCATGGACATCAAACCGGATCCCGTAACCGGAAAATATCCCAAACCCATTCTGGCTAATCCCCTGGAAGTAATTGAACGTTTCGATTTCAATCAGCGGGTGAATCGCTTTATTGGGAATGCGCGCCTGATGCTTACACCGTTTAAGGGCTGGAGTATGGATTACACCCTGGGTATAGATACCTACAACCAGGATGCAACGGCGTTCATTCCCATTGGTAC
>JALXCH010000099.1 GCA_026991005.1 Calditrichia bacterium
GATCCTGCCCGAAACGGGCTCTGTGAGTGGAAGGGCTCTGACCGAACGGTTCCCTATCCGATACGGACTCTGAGAGTGGGACGAGTGGACGGGCTCTTCGAGCGGAGAGAGCTTTGCGCGTGACCACGAGTAACTATGGGGAAGGAGGTTTAGTACTCGACTGTGAGTTCTATATATTCTGTGTATTCTGTGGTTCATATTTTCTTTCTACACACAGCGAGTTTTTTAAAATTTTCCTGAAAGGGTAAGCAACTTCAGGAACTTTTTTCTTGAATATACGTACTGGATTGCGTACGTTTCAAAAAAAGGATTCGTCATGAAAACCATTTCCATAACAAAAGCACGCTCAAATTTGTATAAACTCATTGATGAAATTATAGAATCCCGCCAACCAATTCAAATCACCGGGAAACGAGGAAATGCCATTTTAATTTCGGAAGATGATTGGCGTGCCATTCAGGAAACTCTCTACCTTCTTTCCATCCCGGGGATGCGCGAGTCCATTCGGGAAGGGTTAAATACTCCACTTGAAGAGTGTTCCGAGGAAATTGAATGGGGAAATGGAAAATAGTTTACACAAAGCAGGCTCAGAAAGATGCCCGACGAATCGCTGCTGCCGGTTTAAAGGATAGAACTTTACGCCTGATAAGCATCCTTGAAGTAAACCCCTTTCAAACTCCACCCCCTTACGAAAAACTTTTAGGTGACTTGAAGGGAGCTTTTTCCCGGCGGATTAATATCAAACACCGATTAATTTACCAGGTTTATGAAAAGGAGAAGGTGGTCAAAATCATTCCGATGTGGACACATTATGAATAAACCGATTTTTCAATATAAAAAGGGGAACAATGTCGCATCTCTATCGATACAAATGTACTCATTGTCAAAAGGAATTTTCACCAGCAAACATTGAATCGAATTTCCATTACCTCTGCCCATCCTGTGGTACGGCGGAAAAAAATCAGCCACTGAAGGGCGTTTTGAAAATTCTTTATGATTATTCCCGTATCCGGCAAAAAATATCCCGACAGCAATTTCTGTCTCTGCTCCCCGGGCAATTCTGGCTTTACCCGGAACTCTGGCCGCTGGAACGGGACAACTCCGCTTCCGGTTTGAAAGGGCTTTCACCTTTTCAATTGAAAAATGTAGCGCTACCCTCACAATCCCTGCTGCAATTTCATCACGAAGGTCAGGACGTTCTTTTAATGGACGATACCCGCAATCCCACTTATTCTTATAAAGACCGCGCCAGCATCCTGGTGGCGCTGAAAGCCATTCAAATGGGCATCCGGGAAATTGCTGCCGCTTCCACCGGTAATGCGGGTTCTTCGCTGGCGGGTATCTGTGCTCGCCTGGGACTCACCGCGCGCATCTGGGTACCGGAAAATATTCCCGATGCCAAACTGCTGCAGATTCAATCCTACGGCGCACAGGTACATCTGGTAAAGGGAGATTACGACGCCGCTTTCGACCTTTCTCTGGAAATCGGACAACAAAAAGGCTGGTATAACCGCAACACTGCATACAATCCGCTCACCATCGAAGGGAAGAAATGGGCGGCATTCGATTTGTTCCTGCAAACTGCTGGAAACTTGCCCGATCCCATTTTCGTCCCGGTGGGCGATGGGGTGATTATTGCCGGCGTGTACAAAGGGCTGTGGGAGTTACAGCAATTGGGCTGGCTGGAGCAGCTTCCCCGGCTCGTGGCGGTACAATCCACTGGCAGCGATGCTCTGGTGCGCTATCTGGCAACGGGACGCTTCGAGTACCGTCCCGCACACACCCTTGCGGATAGTATTTCGGCTGGCGCCCCCCGCAACCTGTACCTGGCAGCCGAGGCAGTCCGCAACACCGGAGGGACAGCTCTGGCGGTAACTGACCAGGAAATTCTGCAGGCACAACAACTCCTTGCCCGGCACATGGGTTTGCTGGTGGAACCGGCTTCAGCCGCCGCTTTTGCCGGCTACTTGAAGTGGGTGAATAATGAACCCGGTTCAATCGAAAATCATCCTCTGGTGCTACTTACCGGTAGCGGATTAAAAGACGTCAGTGCTCTTCAAAGCTGGAATACCCGTCCTCCCGCTTACTCCCCATCCACCTGGAAGGAGAAACTCCTCCCATGAGCACTACCTTCCCACTTACCGGTCTTTTGCTGGCGGCAGGTTCTTCCCGACGAATGGGCAGCTTCAAACCGCTCCTTCTTTACCAGAAAGTTCCCTTTGTAGTGAACATTCTGGCAAAAATGAGCACCATCTGCCAATCCATCATTCTGGTAACAGGTTTCCGGAATCAAAACGTACAGGAGGCTGTGATTCGTTACTTTCAATCCCCGGCACCGGATTTCTGGCAGCAGGGAGGTTATTCCGACAAAGAATGGAAAAGTATCC
>JALXCH010000100.1 GCA_026991005.1 Calditrichia bacterium
GGGGGGGGGGGGGGGGGGGGGGGGGGGGGGGGGGGGGGGGGCGGGGGGGGTGGGGTGGGGGGGGGGGGGGGGGGGGCGGGGAGGGGGGTGGGGGGGTGCGGGGGGGGCGGGAGTGCTGAAGGCGGGCGGGGTGGGTGGGTATGGGAAAACCAATATTCGGCAATCATCGGAGATGGAAGAGAGCCCAGAGCATTAATAAAAATGGAATGATTTGCCAGAAATAGCAAGCAGCCAGTAAAGGTGCAGGCGGATACCAAGGCACCAGTATCAGGCTTAGGCTCCAAAATGTCAATAAAGGCTTTAAAAAAGTTTTCCAAAACATTTTGAAAAATTCTTGCAGGGAATCCGGATCCATGGCAAAAGATATGTTGTTTTTATTTTATCTTTTCTTTTTTAATTGCTGAGCTAACTAAAAAAATAAACAACAATAAAAGGAAATCGTTCCCCCGGATGAAAAATCCCACGCGCAATGGATTCCCCGGGAAAAATTCCGGTAATGTTCTTTCTACCACGAATATCACGAATAAGCACGAATGGGAGAAGTCAAAATCCTCCCTTAACCACAAAACCGTGCAAAATCTCGATGCTTCAAATTTAATACACGGTAACCGCAGGCTTTAGCCCGCCCCCAATAATTGATGCAATCCCGAGCCGATGGGGTAAATTAAAAGCTATACAGACAATTAATCGTTGCGCTCGCTGCGTACGCTGCGGTTTTTTTATTATGTCGGGATGAAATCCCGATCCGTCGGGAAGAAATCCCGATCCGTCGGGAAGAAGTCCCGATCCGTCGGGATGAATTACGATCCCGACGATCGGCCTTCCCAGGCCTCCTCGGGATTCCGGCCATCCTTGGCCGGAAGGCCATCTCCATCTCAGCATCTCCTCTCAATCTTCTCTTGAGCCCATGGATGGGCGAAAGCCCGAGCTCCCGGATGGGTTAAGCGGGGGCTTGAGCCCATGGATGGGCGAAAGCCCGAGCTCCCGGATGGGTTAAGCGGGGGCTTGAGTACAGGGATGTACGAAATCCCGTTTTACGGGATGATTTGCGGGGCTATTCAGACCAGCCAAGCATTTAGAATCCATCGCCAAGGAAACGCCGAAGTGGTCTCAATCCCCTCTGATTTGCGGGGCTATTCAGACGGATGCATTAGGCCCGGTTACCGATTTCTTTCTTTACCACTGTCTCAATCCCCTCTGATTTGCGGGGCTATTCAGACTGTTTCAATAACCGGGAAACAAATTTACCGGGTACTGTGGATGTCTCAATCCCCTCTGATTTGCGGGGCTATTCAGACTTCAATTTATGATCTATTTTTAACATCCAATTATTCCACTGTCTCAATCCCCTCTGATTTGCGGGGCTATTCAGACTAAAAAAAAAGAAAGGAGAAAAAAATGGAAAAAAGGAATTTTGTCTCAATCCCCTCTGATTTGCGGGGCTATTCAGACCGCTCGAGCAAGCCAACCGACTACATTCTAATGACCGGCCGTCTCAATCCCCTCTGATTTGCGGGGCTATTCAGACCGCTCGAGCAAGCCAACCGACTACATTCTAATGACCGGCCGTCTCAATCCCCTCTGATTTGCGGGGCTATTCAGACGACTTATTCGCTAAGAATCTTCAGGTAACTTTCTATAAGTCTCAATCCCCTCTGATTTGCGGGGCTATTCAGACAATACAAAATCCAAACCACCCCGGGGACTTTCATAGTCACGTCTCAATCCCCTCTGATTTGCGGGGCTATTCAGACAGTCCCCTTGTAACCCACGCTATTCCATAAACTACAGGGGCATTTGCGAAATTAACCCGATTTTCACCCCCTTTTCCCGTCTCAAAATGAGAAAATCGCACGTAAGTTGTTGTTTTTATATGTGCGTAGAGAAAATTCTCGTAAACCATTGTTTTTCCTGAACTTTTTCTCCAGCGCACGTTTTCACCCGATTAATTTCGCAAACCAGTTCTCTATCTCGTTGTATTATAAGAAATTAAATCACATGATGCAAGGAAAATCCTGCCAATTTTTTAAATCTATCTCGAATACAGAAAAGATTCATTTCCCTGCAACCCGAACCCGAAACGGCCACTCTGCCCGGGGGAACTGACTCTTTAAGCGCCCTTTGTCCCACAGCCCGTAACCAATGTTCAAACCGCGATAGCGCACGATTACCTGGCTGCGAAATTCTCCCGCTGCCTCCAGCGTACCGCGATTGACAAATTCCTCCAGTGCCTGTACATCGGGCAGTTCCAGCACATTCTGGTGGGCAAAGTCCCCCAGTAATTGCACACCTTCGGTAGTCAGTTTGGCGGCCTGCCGCATGGGGCGTCCTATGGTCAGGCCGGTTTTCATGGGACGGGTGCGAAAGGGAAATTCGGCTAATTCCGGGGTCACCGCGACGATGGTTTTTTCCATAAAATACCGAAATTGGGCAAACACCCGGAAGGGAATGCCAAAGTGCAGTGTCAGGTAGTCCAGATATTTTTTTACGGGGGAGGTGGTGTGGTTTACGTAATTAAGGTGCAGGGGGCGGTATTCCCGTTTTTGCTGATGGGGTGGGAGGGAGTCGGTTTTGCGCAACCGTGCCAGAAAGAACCCCTCGGTCTGATTTTCGAAAGGGTACAATCGCACCGTGCGCTCCATCCGGGGATGGTAGCGGCGGCCTTCAAATTCCGTTAACCCGGCTCGGGTTTTTAATCCCGGTAGCGAAATGGGTTCCAGTTCCACCGGGAATTCCCGCAAAGCAAAATCGATGACCTCTTCATTTTCCTGGGGGGTTAAGGTGCAGGTGGAATAGACCAGGATGCCGCCGGGTTTGAGGGCTTTCAGGGCGCTGGCAATCAGTTTCCGCTGCCCGGCAGCCAGACGCTCCACATGGTTGGGCGTCCACCAGGTTAGCACCTCCGGCGATTTGTGCAGCGTTCCCAATCCGGAGCAGGCCGGATCCAGCAAAATTTTATCGAAGCTTTCGAAATACTGGTTACCGAAGCTCTCCCCCGGGGTGCGCACCACCGCGGTGTTTACGATGCCCAGGCGCTGGAGGTTGTTAATGAGCGCTCTCAGCCGTTTTTGCACCACATCGTTGGCCACAATGAGTCCGCGGTTTTCCATCATCACCCCCATCTGGGTGGTTTTGGAGCCGGGAGCGGCGGAGACATCCAGCACCCGTTCGCCGGGAGCCGGAGCCAGCACCCGGGGCGGAAGCATGGAGGCAATGTCCTGCACGTAAAAATGCCCCAGAAAATGGGAAAGACTCTTCCCGATGGGGTAAGGCTGGTAGGTCAGGCGAAAAACATCGGGTAATCCCGGAAACGGCTCAAACTCAAATCCCTGTTCCCGAAGGAAAGATTGCAGTTGCTCGGGCTCCCCCTTCAGGGTGTTGAAGCGGATGGTGTGGGGGAGTTGTTCGCCGATGCTCCGAAAGAAGCACGATTTTTCGCTCCCCAGTAGTTGTTCCATGAGGCGGTCCAGTTCCGCCGACGGTCGATATCCCATTGATTGCATCCCATTAACTCAACGGTTCGCACTGGTCTGGCCAGGCCAGAGCCGGAAGTAAGAAATATTTCTCCACCGGCGGAACCGGTGAGGCGTGGTTATTCTTCCATCATCCGGTTGATGATGGCGTTTAAGGTGGCGCTGGGACGCATCTCCTGCTCCACCCGCATTTCGTCCGGTTTGTAGTAACCGCCAATATCCACGGGTCGTCCCTGGGCGGCCAGTAATTCCCGGTTAATCTGTTCTTCGTGTTCCTTCAAGTATTGGGCCACGGGAGTAAAGCGCTCCTTGAGCCAGGTGTTTTTATTCTGATTGGCCAGCGCCTGTGCCCAGTACATGGCAAAATAGAAGGTGCTGTTGCGGTTGTCCGGTTCGTTTACTTTGCGGGAAGGTGTTTTCCCATTTTCCAGGTACTGGCTGATGGCTTCGTCCAGGGTTTCGGCCAGCACTTTGGCTTTCTCGTTTCCGGTTTTTTCGTAAATCAGTTCCAGGGAGGGTACCAGAGCGCAGTATTCTCCCAGCGAATCCCAGCGCAGATGCCCTTCTTTTAAGAACTGCTGGACGTGTTTGGGAGCCGAGCCACCGGCACCGGTTTCAAACAGACCGCCACCTTTGAGCAACGGGACGATGGACATCATACGGGCGCTGGTGCCCAGTTCCAGGATGGGAAATAGGTCGGTCAAATAATCGCGCAGCACGTTGCCGGTAACGGAGATGGTGTCCTGGCCCGCTCGCACGCGCTTCAAGGTAAAGCGCATGGCATCTTCGGGTCGCATGATGCGGATATCCAGCCCGCTTAAATCGTGATTTTTAAGGTAGGTTTGAACTTTAGCAATGAGCTGGGCATCGTGCGCACGCCGGTCGTCCAGCCAGAATATCGCGGGATTCCCAGTAGCCCGGGCGCGCTTCACCGCCAGCTTCACCCAATCCTCAATGGCAATATCCTTGGTCTGGCACATGCGGAAGATGTCCCCTTTTTCCACCGGCTGTTCCAGCAGTACCTTGCCATTTTCATCCACGCAACGAATGATTCCTTCCCCGGAGGCTTCGAAGGTTTTATCGTGAGAACCGTATTCTTCCGCCTTCTTGGCCATCAGTCCTACGTTGGAGACGTTTCCCATGGTGGCGGGATCGAACTGCCCGTGCTGTTTGCAATCGTCAATCACCACCTGATAGATGGTGGCATAGGAGCGATCGGGGATCATGGCCAGGGTATCCTGAAGTTCCCCGCGAGCGTTCCACATCTTTCCGCCGTCTCGAATCACCACCGGCATGGAGGCATCGATAATCACGTTGTTGGGGACATGCAGGTTGGTAATGCCTTTTTCGCTATCCACCATAGCCAGCGCCGGGCGTTTCTGGTACATGGCGTTGATGTCCGCTTCGATTTCCGCCCGTTTTTCCGGGGAAAGTTTCTGGATTTTCTGGAGGATATCCGCCAGCCCGTTGTTGACGTTGGCACCCACTTGTTTGAGCGCCTCGGCGTGTTTTTCCAGTGCATCGCTAAAGTACACCGATACGGCGTGCCCGAACATGATGGGGTCAGAGACCTTCATCATGGTGGCTTTCAGATGCAGGGAGAGTAACACGTCATCCCGCCGGGCTTCTTCCATTTTTTCCTGGTAGAACTTGCGCAGTTCCCGCACGCTCATTACGGCGGCATCCAGCACCTCACCTGCTTCCAGGGGCAGGGTCTCTTTGAGCACGGTTACTGTGCCGTCCGGCGCTACGTATTCAATGCGCGCCGTGGTGGGAGCCTCCATGGTGAGGGATTTTTCGCTGCCGTAATAGTCTCCCTTTTCCATGTGGCCCACCCGGGTACGGGAGCCTTCCTTCGGCCAGGGTTTCATCAGTTTGTGGGGATTTTTCCTGGCGTAGCGCTTCACGGCGGGGGCGGGACGTCGGTCGGAGTTGCCCTCGCGCAGCACGGGATTTACGGCAGAACCCAGCACCCGGGAGAAACGTTGTTGCAGCGCTTTCTCCTCCTCGGTCTGGGGTTCCTCGGGATAGGTGGGGATGTCGTAACCCTTTTCCTGCAATTCTTTGATGGCTGCCTGCAACTGCGGTACCGAAGCACTGATGTTGGGCAGTTTAATGATGTTGGCGTCGGGATGCTGGGTCAGTTCGCCCAGTTCTTGTAAGGCGTCCGGCACGCGCTGTTCTTCGGTGAGCCGTTCCGGGAAGTTCGCCAGAATGCGCCCGGCCAGAGAAATATCCTTAACCTCGATTTCAATGTCTGTTCCTTTGAAGAATGCTCTTAAGATAGGAAGCAGCGAGAAGCTTGCCAGATAGGGCGCTTCATCGGTTTTAGTCCAGTAGATTTTAAATGGTTTCATGTTCGTCCTTTGCTATTTTGATTTAAAAAGTTCTGTTTTTTTACCGGTTCAAATTTAAGAGAAATCGGTTCCGGTCACAACGGAAGCTTTGAAAATTTTGCCGTGCAGGTAAGTGAAACAAGGAAGCCCAATCCGATTTTATCAGAAAGCTCCCTGTTTATTCTCGGGATTTAAAAGAATGAAAATGGGAAGCATTTCGGTAGAGGGAGAGCTAAAAAATTTAGCTATTAAAAATGCAGAAGACTTAAATGATACAGAAAAGAACGGTTTGCCGGGAATGTTGTACCTTCCCGGTGCCGGATTTAAGAAAGATCTAATTTGTTTTCCGGGATTTTACTGTTTACATGAATTTTCCTTTGGTCCAGCCCATGTACCCTTTCTGGAATTAAATTACCGGGCTTCTGTGAAATGGTTTACCCCAGTTTACGCACGTTAATTGCCCGGTCGCCCCGGAGCTCCCGGCGGACATCAAATCCCACCCGATCGCCTTCCCGTAGAGGCTGATTGCGGGATTTGGGATGGATGTCCCCGAAACTGAAGTAGTATTCTTCCTCATCTTCCCCCAGAATAAAGCCAAACTTTTTTATCGGATCCAGCATTTTGATGATGCCATATTCCATGGATATTCCCTCCGATTTTTAGGGAAATATAGGAGGATTTTGAAGCGGGAACAAGATTAAGTGAAATGGACACCGAAGTTTAATCATGGTAGAGGCAGATTATAGAGATTAAAAATCACAAATAACAAAAATAAATTCCAAATCTCAAATAACAAATCCCAAATAACAAATCACAAATGACTAAAATAAATTCCAAATATCAAATCACAAATTCCAAAAAATAACCTCCAAAACCCAAATCCTAAAAATAACAAATTACAAAATACCAAATTAAAATTTCCAATAAACAAATATTGTTTTAATTCGTGTCCATTCGTGTGATTCGTGGGAAAATATTAATTCTTTTACTTCGTAGGCAAGTAATTCATGGTTAAACTTCCATTCTATCGATTTTTGATTCCGGTGAACTCTACAATTCTAAAACCCAATTCAAAACTCTTATTTCATAATCATTTATTCTTTCTATCATCCTTACAAGATTTAAAATGGTGGGTGAATTCCCATTCTGTCGGCCACTCCGTGGCCTCTTTCCTTGCCATAGGAAGTCATTTTATTTAAACAGAAGCGCAATATTCGTTCCACAAATCCACACGAATCCTTTAATTCAAAATTCTTAATTCAAAATTCAAAATTCCATTAGTGTCGCCCTTTCAGGGCTAAATTTTTGTGGTGGTCCCTGTTCCCAGGGCTTCGCCCTGGGCTCTCCATATGTGAGTGCTTCGCACTTCTGAGTCAATAATTTATTGTTTTCGCTCTTTTGTATTTTAATTGGCTCTTTGATCCTGTTCAAAAATGGCATTGTTTTATTCCAACAAATTGCGCCTATTTGCATAATCCAGCCAAATACAAAATTCTTAATTCATAATTATTAATTATTTCTGTCGTCCCTGCGGGACTAAAATGGGTTGGGGGGAAATTCCCATTCCCATGGCTGAAGGCCATGGGCTAATATCTTTCGGCCACTCCGTGGCCTCGCATCTTCTCAGCCGATAGTTTTTTGAATTCAGAAATTTTATTCCGAGCACCCGGAATATCCGAGTAAAAATATTTTCTTATTATTGGTGCAAAATCCAATTTTTCGTATTATGAACAGTATCATGTAAACATTTTTCATTTTACATTTTTCATTTTACATTTTTCATTTTTCATTTAAAAAAAGCCCTGGGCTATCTATGTATGAGTATTTCGCACTCCAGATGAAATAACATCGCATTTCCACTCTTTTTTGCATTTTTACTGATTTTTTAGTCCTGCTAAAAATTGTTTTGTTTCCCAGCAATGAATTGTGCCAATCTGCACGAACCCGCCCAATTCAAAATTATAAATCAATACTTCAACTTTCAAACTCCAAACTCCAAATTCCAGAACTTAAACAAAAAATTGGGTGGTCTTATTTAGTTTAATCTTATTGTTATTTTTTATTCGTGCTCATTCGTGCTATTCGTGGTTAAACGTAAATTTGTATTATTCGTGGTTAAACACTCATTCATGTCCATTCGCGTGATTCGCGGGCAGGTTATTCCTAATTAACGGTTAAGCCAAAAATACAGAGACCCTCCGGCATTGGCCAGAGGGTCTCTGGAGACGGAGCCTGGAAAGAAAATTTATTTTTTCGCCTGCTTCCGCATATTTTCCGCC
>JALXCH010000101.1:0-7176 GCA_026991005.1 Calditrichia bacterium
AACTGGGCACCTATCTGCGTTTTCTCATCACCGCCCTGTTAATGCTCATCCTGGTGTTGCTTCTCGGCGATCTGCCCGCCATTCACCAGGTAAGCCAGAAACAGGCGCTGGTATTTCTTATCATTGCCTTTAGCACCGGTGGCCCGGCCATATTTTTGTACTATTATGGTTTGAAGCAGATTACCGCCTCGGTATCGACCATCTGTGAATTGGCTTTCCCGTTTACCGCCATTATGTTGGAATATCTGGTACACGGCAAACTGCTGGATGCCGTGCAATGGATTGGAGCCGGAATGCTCATTGCGGGTATCCTGCGCATTAGCCGAATCCAGATACAAAAGATGAACGAATAAAAACCTTTTGTTACGATTTGCCATTTGCCCGCTAATTCGTCAGGGAGAGATCCTTTCTCAGGAGCTTGTGGAGATTTCCTGATTTGAGTTTCCATGGATTTTTAATTTTCTCCGGATGCGCAAACGAATTGGGAGAACCGAAATTTTTTAATTCCCAACGGCAATAAGCTCTCTTATGGAAAAAGTAAATCCTTCCGGTTTCTCATTCAAGATTCTCTACGATAAGATTAGAGCATCCGCCTGCAAGAAATTAAATGGAGTTGTTTAACTCAGTGTATTTTCTTTCCAGAAAGCGGGAATAAGACCCCGATACGGATAACAGAGATAGCTCAAACGGCAATTAACATTTCATTCACATTTTCAAGAATATTCCTTTGAGGGAAGAAAAGATTTTAGTTTATATCCGGGACCGAAACAACTGTTTCAGACAATTGGGACGGAAATTAAAAAACGGAACGCGCTGGCGGTATTTCTGATACTCCGCACCAAATTTTTTAACCGCCTCCGGTTCTTCCAGGAAACGAATCATGAGTATCATTAGTAAGGCTTCCAACGGCCAGATGCAGAGGGTGAAACAGGGAGAGCCAACAATAAGCGCTATGGAGAGCGGGAAGAAGAGCAGTCCCAGATGCATGGGATGGCGCATGCAGCCATAAACGCCCCGGGTAACCAGCCGATTGGTTTGCAAGCGGGGGAGGTTTCCTTCCCGACCGTAACGAGCCAGCACCCTTCCGGTGTTGCGGGAGATGCGCATCACCAGTCGGAGTAAGACCACTCCCGCCACAGCACTCACGACATGAAAAAAAGGATTGAAGAAAGTTTTGGAGAACCAGCGAAGGTCTAACCGGATACCTACAATGGCTCCTCCCACCAGAAAAAGTATCCAGATAAATATGCGAAAGAAATTGCTCATCGCTCATCCATCTCCGCAATTAATCCAGAGGTTTTCGGCGCAGGGGCATGGTCATGCACCGGCAGCCACCACCTCCCCGTGCCAGCTCGGAACCTTCGATGGTAATGGCATAGCGCGTATAATCTGCGGGATCGATTTTCCCCTCCAGAATCTCCCGCGCCGGTAAAATCTCGAATCCATGTTGATTGAGCGCTTCCAGCGTGTACACATTCCGTCCGTAACCCAGTACTTTACCGGGACCAACCGCAAAAAAATTGGCACCGCTGTGCCATTGTTCCCTCTCCTGAATCCATTCATCATTATCTCCACCGCAACGGACGTAGTCTAATTCCATCCCCAGCTTTTTCAATGCCTCCAGTAAATTTTTCTCTTCCCGGATGCTTTCTACTTCACCATTGTTCACCGAAATGTGAATCGTTCGATATCGATTGGGATCCATAATAAGCGGTTCGTAAATCAGGCAGGTGTGCAGGTCTAAAAATGTGAAAACCATATCCAGATGAATAAACGATTCCGGCTCAAGCGGCAGCTCCTGCACCAGCACATGGGTTTGTAAGCCGTGTTCTTTTAATCGTTCCAGAATAAAATCCACTCCCCGGGTAGTGGTCCGCGCTCCGATCCCAATCAGCAATACATCTTCGCGTGCAATTAAAATATCGCCTCCTTCAATAGTGGTACCCGGATAATAATCCGGAAAATTGACCGGATTGTAAGTTGTGGTGGAAAACAGTGGATGGAAATCGAAAATGGCTTCCATAATGATGGCTTCGCGCTCGCGAACCTGGCTGGCCATGCGGGCAATTAATACCTGATCCAAAATAGCGATGGATGAATCGCGCATGAAAAAGAAATTGTGCAGGGGTTGCAGGGCGTACCGTTCTCCGCTCATAAAACGGGTTAAGGTATCCTTTTTTAATGGCACCCCTTCAATTAATAAAGTAGCCAGTTCTGCCGAGGGAAAATTGAGAAGCTCCTGCGCCACACACTCCATTTCTTCATTACGGCAAATACTAAAGATTAACCGTTCGCGGGCGGTTTTATTCTCCAGAATATCCTGAAGTAAATCTTTCACTTCCAGGGTCCGGGTTAACTGGCTCAGAACGCCTTTAAACTGAGCGTACTCCTGTTGCACAATATTCAGGTTCAGGATGTCGCTATACAGGGCTCGTTCCGCATTGCGCGGGGTCATATTTTCCACTTCCTGTCCCGGTGTATGTAACAATACCGCTTCCAATTCTCCCACCTCAGAACGAATGTCAATTTCAATTTTATCTTTCATGAAACAGTTCCTTTTCCATCACTTTTCCCCAAATCTTTATGGCAAAATATAACCAAATAATCCTTACACTGTTAAACACTTTCCCGGATTTCCCGCTGCATCAAAAATCTTGATTTCATAGGAGATTTTACCGGGGGAAATGACAGACGAATAGATTAAAGCTTCCGGAGAAGCGATCATCAGAAATCATTTTAGAAACCCGCGCATTAAGAGGTAGATGCGTTATCTTTTTTCCTTTTATGTCGAATGCTCATTCCCATTTTTCCGGAACCAATCCACCGATTCTATTCTCATTTTGAACGAAATCATGAAAATTGTTCCCGAAAATCTTATTTTAATAAGATTGAGGATTTGGATTTTTAACAAGAATATATTAAATTCGCTAATTAAAATATTTTGAAATCGAAAGGAGAAAAGATTATGGCTCAAAACGATAGTAGAAACTCTTCCGGCGCAACTCCTAATTCTATCGATGCCATCCGTAACATCCTATTCGGAGAAAAAGAAAAATATTTTGAAGAACGTTTAAACGCACTACAAAAATTGATTGAAAATGTCCAGGCTCAATTAGAAAAGCAAATTTCCGATTTATCCCAACGTCTGGATAAAGAGAAAGAGCAGTTACAGAACTGGATCGAGCAACTCAAGCAGCTTCAGGAGAAAGCCGGTAAGGAGTTTCAGCAGGAGCTGGAAAAGCTTCGCACAGCCCTGGAAAAACGTCTCGCAGAGCTGGATTATACCAAGTCCGACCGCTTTACTCTGGGACAACAATTACGCCAATTGGCAGATTTTCTAGAAAAATCATCTGAATAGTGAACGCTATGGATCCATATCAGGAATTAAAACGGCTGCTGCTGCAGGCAGAGCAGGAGCGGATTCAGGAGCTGGAAGAACGAATTCGCCAGCTTGAGGAGCAATTAGATGACCGGGATAGACTGATTCACACCATTCATCCAATTATCTCGGATATCATTTCGCAAAAAGTACGCGATTCGCGCGACGAGATGGCCGATGCTCTGGCACCCGTCATGGGCAAAGCCATCAAGAAACAAATCTCCGAAGCAAAAGATGAAGTGGTGGATGCGCTCTATCCGGTGATTGGACAAACCATCCGCAAATCCATCGCCGAAGCCATTAAAAAGCTGGTGGCTTCCATTAACCAGCAATTGGATCAGGCCCTGAGTCTGAAATCCCTTAAACTTCGGATTAAATCCCTTTTTACCGGTATTCCGTACAAACAACTCATGCTGCGCGAAGTACTTCCTTTTCGAATCCGGCATATCTATGTGATTCAAAAGGAAAGCGGGTTGCTGATATATCAGCTATCGGATTCTTCGGAGAGCGAAGCGGCCCATCAGGAAATGATTGGTGGTATGCTCACCGCCATCCGCGATTTTGCCAGCCAGGCATTTCGAAGCGATTCCCCCCGCGAACTTACCGAAATCTCCTACGAAGATTTAACTATCTATCTGGAAGACAGCCGCTATGTGTATTTTGCTTTCGTTTACGAAGGAGTTCCCCCAGAAGATTTCCACGAGCAAACGCATCAGTTAGCACATACTATTCACCAGGAATTTCGCGATTTTTTACGCCAGTACCACGGCGAAAAGGACATTCCGGAAAAAATGCATCACCATCTTCAACGGTTCATCGAACAATTTGTGGAAGAGAAAACCGAAGCCAGAGAAGAACCGGCTCCAGCCAGATCATTCCGTAAACACTGGAAAATCGCGTTGTACACCGCCATTGCCCTCCTGCTGCTGGTGGGGATTTGGCAGCTTCCGGGAAAAATCAAACAACACCGCATCCAGCAACAACTGGCGAAACTGAAAACCTCGGAGAGTCTATTAAACACTCCCGGACTTCATTTCGAAATTGACGGAGGGACCGTTTACGTAACCGGTAAACTAAAAAATTGGGAAGAGCGGGATCGCTTACAGCAAATGTTGCAAGATATTCCCGGAGTGGATTCCGTAGCGAATCAGGTGAAGGTTCCCCTCACACCGGAATTACTGGAAAAACTGCGGCAACGGTTAATTCAGGAGAATCCGCAGGAATACGCTCAGTTGCACCTTATTGCCGATGGAGATGTACTGGTGCTGGAAGGACCGGTTGCCAGTCGCCAGGAAGGATACCGGCTGGCACGCAAGCTGGCACATCTCAGCGGAGTACCGGTGATATTCAATGCCACCGAACCCGGAATCACCCCTTCCTTATTACAATTTTTACAGGAACACTGCATTCACTTCCCGGAACAATCGACGGAGCTTTCCCAAACGGAACGGGAGAAAATATTCCAGATAGCCAGGCGATTACAGTTTGTTCATTACCGGAAACTCCAGGTAGTGGGTTTAACCCGAAAACAAGCAGAGAAAAATTCGTTCTTTTCCAGAGCAAATACTCGTGCCAAAACAGTGGCGCTGTTACTCCAGAAATCAGGAATTCCTCAGGAAAAAATAGAGATTCGTACCGCGAATATTCAAGAAGCAGGAACGGAAATGGGAACAGAACCGTGTGAAGTGATTTTTCGAATCGAATAAGACAATTGAGCAGACCAATGGACGAGAGTCAGATTGTGCAGTATCGGAAAAAGATTTGCCTGATTGGCGCTTTTGCTGTGGGCAAAACCAGCCTGGTAGAACGATTCGTTTACAATCGTTTCTCCCGGGAGTACTTAACGACGGTGGGTGTGCGGGTTAGTCAGAAGCTGATGCCTCCGGTAGGTCGCATACCCGGCAAAATGGTGCAGTACGAGTTTTTAATTTGGGATATCGCGGGCATCGAAAAATTCGATGCCATGACGCTGACCTATTTTCGCGGTTCCAGTGGTGCACTGGCGGTTACCGATGTCACCCGAGTGGAGACTGCCACGCTCCTGGACGATATGATTAAAAAATTTCGGGAAGTTGCTCCCGAAGCTATCCTGGTGTTTGCGGCCAATAAAATTGACCTGACTCCTTCGGAGGAATGCCTTACACGCCTGAAGGAGCTGGCTCTTCAGTACGATAGCCCTTATTTAACCACCAGTGCTCTAAACGGAAAAAATGTGGAAGCTGCCTTCCTGGAATTAGCAAAACAAATTGAACTGCATGAACACCGAACTCACTAAAATATTTCATCATTTAAATCTGGCAGGATTTCGATTTAACGCCGATTTTCAGATTATTCAAAAAAATCCTGAAGCAGAGGCCTGGTTACAACGGTTTGGGAATCCCCATAGCACTTCGTTATTGAAGAACTTTCCGGAATTGTTCGGGATGGAAGAGGAGATTGGACGCATTGTGCGGGGGGAGCAGGAAGTATTGCGGCTGGAATACGTTAACCGCCTCTCACCAGAAGGGGGAATTCACTATTTTCACTTAAATATTTTTCAAGAAGCCGGTGGAGAAACCGGACTGCTGGTACTGGAAGATGTAACTTCTGCCGGGCAGCGATTGCAGTTTGCACGCCAGAGTGAATATCGCTTACTGCTGCAACGCCAATCCAGCGAATTCCGACGGATGTTTATTCAGGAAGGCATCCTAGGAGACTCGCCCCTCATGGAAGAGGTTCGCGAAACCGTCCGTCGTCTACAACATGCTACCAATACCACCATTTTATTGCAGGGGGAAAGTGGAACTGGGAAGAACCTGGTGGCGCGGGTCATTCATTACAGTTCCATGCCACCCGATGCGCCCTTTGTGGAAATTAACTGCGCTGCCCTCCCCGAAAATTTACTGGAATCGGAGTTGTTCGGTTACGAAAAAGGCGCTTTTACCCATGCCCACACTTCCCGGGTGGGACTGCTGGAAGAAGCCCACGGGGGCACTATTTTTCTGGACGAAATCGGGGAATTATCCCTTGCCCTGCAGGCCAAATTACTTTCCGTGCTGGAATCCCGCAAATTCCGTCGGTTGGGCAGTAATAAACTCATCGAGACCTCCGCGCGTTTCATTGTCGCCACTAACCGGGATTTACGCCAGGCCGTAGCCGAAAAACGGTTTCGAGAAGACCTGTACTACCGCCTGAATGTGGTAGTGATTCACATGCCACCCCTCCGGGCACTGGGAGACGACATCCTCCTGTTAGCCCATCACTTCCTGAAAATCTTTAATGCCGAATTGAAAAAGCGCATTAAAGGATTTACCCGGAGCGCCCAACAGGCAATGCTTCAATATTCCTGGCCGGGAAATGTGCGGGAATTGAGTAACACCATCGAGCGTGCCGTTATTTTTTGCGATCGCGACTATATCGATAGCAGCGATTTAATCCTGCAACCTCCAACTCAACAATCGGCAAGTACCCTCTACGAAGTTCCCCCCGAAGGCATCCGGCTGGAAGAAGTGGAACGCCAGCTCATCCTTTCTGCCCTCAAACAAAGCGGCGGAAATAAAACCAGAGCGGCCCAGCTACTGGGCCTCAGCCGGGATACCCTGCGCTACCGCCTCAGCAAATACGGCTTAGAGGAAAAATAATCCCCCCTCCCACCTCCCCGCAGCAAAGTAAAAACGGTGTTGCAATTGGACGGGATTTTTGTATTTTTCCCGCGCACGAATGAATTGCAGGGTACAAAGGATGCATAAACGAAAATACATTACCATAAAAGGGGCGCGAGAGCACAATCTGAAAAACATCGATGTGCGGATTCCCCG